>VEPD01000424.1 GCA_012027035.1 Ruminiclostridium sp.
GTCAAGATCATAGACAAGTTTTTTTGGTAGGTGTGGCTAAACACAGTAAAGTCATTACCCGTTATCAATTAGCAATGGCAATTGAAGGCATATTTCCGTCTGGAGAGGCAAGATATGTTCGCATCCCTAGAGAACTTGAGGCTAAAGCTTATGTTTGGGAGGAATATGCACGTGGTGCAGAGACGGAAGGAGAGGATAGAGAGGTGCCAAAGTTCGTAGCTGGAGATATGTTTCTTGTGCGATTCGGTCGCCGTAGGGGGGACCCCATTTGGGCTGTTGACATATTTTCTCAACAGAATCAAAAGGCATCAGAGATTTTTGGATATCTTCTTTCAGATGCTATCGATGGTTTTCCTGTTCCTTTTTATCCAAGATGTTTGCAGAAAGCACATGAACATGCACAAGTTGTTGATTTTGATCTCGATATTTTCCAAGATGAAATATTTGCGGCTGTGTGCGATCTTCTTCCTCCAGAGAAGCAAGATATTATTGAGTCATTCAGATTTAATTCTGATTTATCAAATAGGAGGTACGGATGAAATTATTTCCAAAAGAACATGTTGTAGGTATTTTTCGTGGGTTCAATGAAGGTGGGCTAGAATTTCATGCGGAAATCATTTTGCCTTATCGAAATGATTTTCAGAGTGCACCCATGCATGGGCAATTCCTTCTGGTTCAACTTGAAACAGAAGATGAAGGGGTATTGGGTCGAATAACTTCGATTTCCTCAGAAGGAAGACTTACCTCAAGTTCAGGAGAAGATTATGGTATACGTGCTATATCTGATGATCGCCCTATACCTGAAGACCTTCGAGAACAATATCTAAAATATCGTGTAAATATTCGTGTTCTGGGAGTAGTAAGGATTGTGGATGGAAAACTGATCTTTGCTGCTTCTCACCGCAGGTTACCACATGTAGGAAGTAAAGTGGCTCTACTTTCGGATGAGGTACTCCGAGAGGTTGCAGGCCATAACATCGATGGTATTGATTTAGGATTTTTTGCTCTTGGAGAATTTATTTATAGCGGCGGAGACAAGCGTTTAAAAGAGGAGAGTTGGGTAAAAATAAAAACTCCTTCAGTTATACCACAATTCAATGTTCAACATCTGGTTTCACGCAGATCTTTTGTCTTTGCAAGGGCAGGTTTTGGTAAGTCAAATCTTAATAAACTTCTTTTTAGCAGTCTATATAAAGAAACTCCGATGGTAGAAAAAAGAGGAGGTCGTAAAGTTCCTGTCGGTACATTTATTTTTGATCCTGACGGTGAATATTATTGGCCGGATGACAAGAATCGCCCAGGTTTATGTGATGTACCAGAATTAGAAGATAAAATTGTTGTCTTTACGAAAAAGAAGGGACCAAGCCAATTCTATCAATCTTTTGTTGCAAGTGATATTAAGCTTGATATTCGACGTTTAAGGCCAGGAGATGTCGTTTCTATAGCCTTATCATCAGAAAAGCAGGACCAACAGAATGTAAGAAAACTCAAAGGGCTGAATGATGAAGAATGGCGACAACTGGTGGATGAAATATATCAAAATGGTAATGCGGCAGATCCAGAAACTATAAAAAAATTATTGCATCTCGATAAAGAACAAGGTGCCGAGATGGTCGCTGCCAGAGCCAACATGACCACTATTGTAAAAATGCTTCATGATCCCAGTAGCCAAATGATGGACATGTTGATTTATGCTCTAAAGCAAGGTAAAATTTGTATCGTTGATGTCTCACAGATAAGCGGTATGCGCGCTTTGATTCTATCGGGCCTAATTCTCCGGAAAATCTTCGACCATAATCAACAAGAATTCACTGAAGCTCACCCAGAAACAATCCCCACGATAGCAGTTGTCGAGGAAGCACAAGCCGTACTTGGGAGTTCTGGAAGCTCAGGAGACAGCCCATATGTTTCCTGGGTGAAGGAAGGACGCAAATATGATCTTGGTGCTGTGCTTATTACCCAGCAACCAGGTAGCATTGCCAATGAGATTTTAAGCCAGGGAGATAATTGGTTCGTCTTTCACTTGTTATCTTCGGGTGACCTGCAAGCACTTAAAAAAGCAAATGCACACTTTAGCGATGATATTTTGAGTACTCTTCTTAATGAACCACTTGTGGGACATGGAATTTTTTGGAGCAGCGCCGGTGGAAAAAGCTATCCAGTTCCAGTCCGAATTTTATCGTTTGAGGCACTTTATTCAGCTAGAGATCCGCAATATAATCTTCCTGCAGCAAAGACATTCGCTCATGAACTGAGGACAATATTTAAAGCTGCTGCCAAGGCGAGTTGCAGTATAAAGTTACCGGATCAATCAAAAAAGGAAGTATCTTCTACAAAAGAATTAGAGCCTTTATCAAGTGAAAAAGTGGAGGAGCCACAAGATGTATTTGAGACGTATATCGTTTCAGCAATTGAAACTTTTATGAATGATATTACAAGAATGGAGCGTGTAAGGCAGAATGGTTTGCCCTGGATGGATATTCTTAAAGTCATTGAGAATGCATTGCCTGATGTGATAGATCAACAAGAAAGAAATAGGGTCGCTTATGGTATTGTGCCTCGTGCTCTCAATGAGGTTTTTGGAGAAGGGAATTGGGATACAGATAAACGTCCTAAACGTGATGGCTCTGGAATGACAACTTGGGTTGTGATTAAAAATAAAAGCTAAAAGTATTGAATGTCCGTGAATAAGAAGTGACAAAAAAATTCATGGTGTTACTAATGAAAGAAGCGAAAGATGAAATATATACAATAGGGCATAGTAACATTGATTTTGAAAGATTTTTGAGCATGTTAAAGGGAATAGAGGTATTGGTTGACGCAAGAAGTGAGCCATATAGTAAATATGTGCCACAATTTAATAGTGATATTCTGAAAAAACAACTTGAGAAAGCTGGAATTGAATATATTTTTATGAAAAATGACTTTGCAGGGAACATTATAGGAGGAAGACCAAAAGATAGAGATTGTTATGAAGATGGAGAGGTAGTTTACGAAAGAATAAGAAAAAAGAACTGGTATAAAGAAGGTATCTCGACATTAATTGAATTAGCACATAAGAAGAAAATCGCAATAATGTGCAGTGAAGAAGATCCATATAAATGTCACAGACATAATTTGATAACTCAGAGCTTATTAAGAAGTGGAGTAATTGTGTATCATATAAGAAGTGAAGGCATCAAAGAAAAAATTGAAAAGCCAGATAAGATTACAACTCAACTCAAACTGTTATGAAAATATACACAATAGGTTTTACTCAAAAAAATGCAAAAGATTTTTTTCAACTATTGAAAATAAATAATATTGAACAACTCGTTGATATTAGACTTAATAATACATCCCAGCTTGCAGGATTTACAAAAAGAGACGACTTAGAATATTTTTTAAAGGAATTATGCAATATTAATTACCACCATTTCAACTTTCTTGCTCCAACAAAGGAAATCCGGGATAAATATATAAAAGAAAAGAACTGGGAAAAATATACTAAAGCCTATAACGAACTTCTTGAAAATAGATTGGTAAAAGATAAACTGGATAGATCGTTTTTTGAAAAAAGAACCTGTTTTCTTTGTACTGAACCTTCGGCGAAGCATTGTCATAGAGGACTATTAGCAGAATATCTAAAAAAGCATTGGAATGATATTGAGATAGTACATTTATGAATTCCGAAGTTGAAATTGCAATAAAAGAATATTATGACATAAATGAAAAGATTAAGCAGCTTGAAAAACGGAAATCAGAGTTGAAAGAAGTCTTATATACAGTATTTGATTCCAAAAAAACAAATGAACTTAAGGCAGAAAATATACTGTTTTATCGTGTGAACCGTCAAAGGACATCTTGGGATGAATCCATCTTAAAGTCTATACTCGCTCCAAAAGGATTGTGGGAATCAGTACTTGCTCTGGATAATAACAAAGTACGAAGTTTGATTGAAAAAAAATTAGTTTTAGAAAATGAAATCAATAATGCAAAAATATCATCTGATTCATGGTATACATACGTGAAGCAAATAACCACAAAACAGGAAATTCAACCTTTGAGTACTAAATCAAATATAGAAGAAATCAAAGGAATCAGAAGGTTGGTAATTACTGATCTTAGCAAAATGCATTATGGAAGAATCTGCATTTTTGGATTTGATGAAAGAAATAGACATATTAGACCTGTAATTCCATATTCTGGAATCAATGAAGGCTTTATTTTTGATAATGAAAACAAACAAATCATAAAACCATTTGCAGAAGTTGAATTCGAATTTATTCGTCGTTTGCCTGAACCACCGCATATTGAAGATTGTGAAATAAACATCGAGTTTAAGCCAAAGCTAATAAGGAATTTATCTGAAAATGAAAGCAAAAGATTCTTAGAGAAAATATTAGATGAATCGGTTAATGCCATATTCGGAGAATCAATTCAAAACCGTCGATATATACTAACAGGTGGAAATAGATCGATTGGAACGATAAGAGTAAATGAAGTATTATCAGTAAATTATTCTATAAAACAAGGCGATAAATTTGAGTATAGAATAACATTCTCTGATATGAATGGCGAGATATATGATCTGCCGATTACTGATTTTGCATTTAGAAAGCATTGTGATGATCAAATCTCTAAAGAGAAAAAAATCGATCAAATCAACTACGAACTCAAGAAGATATTTAATTGTGGTGATTTGTTTCTCCGAGTGGGACTATCAAGACGTTGGCAAGAATATTACTGGCTTTTAGTGTCGGGCGTGCACTCATTCCCGGATTACAGGGGAATAGAATCTGAAATAAAGGCTGAATCTTTAGATATTCAAAATAAGAATTGTACACAAAAAACAAATTTTGATGAAGAGGTTGATATATTATCAAATAATATTGAGGGCAGCAATCGCGCTCACGCCGCGAATTTATTAGGGGAAAGCAAAAAACCGACTTTTGTGGATATATTATGTGAAGCCACGAAAGATCCAGATGGAAACGTAAGACGAATGGCAGCATCAGCATTAGGAAAAATTGGAGACATGCGTGCAATTGATGCGCTAATTAGTCTGTTATATGACAATAAACATCAAGTTCGTCAATATGCTATCAAAGCATTAGGAGATATTGGCGATAAAAGAGCAATTCCTGAATTAATGAAGTTCAAAGATGATCCAATTCCTTATATAAAGAAGGCTATAGATACTGCTATAAAAAATATAACGAATTTTAAAACTGATTTTTATCAAATTAATGCATCTGTCCCCACTCCTGTAGAGACAAACATCACGTTGCAGGCGACAGTAAATGCTAAACCACAGGGATTTAATGCAGATATCAATAAAGTGATTATGAGCAAGCTTGACATGATTAGAACTTTGAAGAAAATTATAATAGAACTTCATCACAAAAAAGAGGCTGCACCTTTGGGGGAAATTATATTAAATGCTGAAATTGTTGGTATTGATAGAGAAAATGTCAAAGATGGTATCCATATTCTCAAGAGAACAGGAGAGATATATGAAGTCCGCGATGAGCAGTTCAGAATTGTTGAATAGACAAATACTCTTTTTATTCGATACTAAAACTCAAGCTGGACATGAATGTCCCTCCAGAGAAAATATGACGGCTGCATCATCTTCATGTGCTATTGGGGCGATGAAAGATGTTTAATATAGACAGACCCAGTACAATAAATCTGCGTTCATCTGCGTTCATCTGCGGTTCGTTTTCTGCGGATGCGCCAGACATTAATTGTATTAAATCTATAAAAGTATGTGCATCTCAGAATAACATCCACCAAAATCATCAAATCTCATTATCTTGTATCGACAGCAGCAACGAGCCTATGTTGCTCCGCATTAAAACCTTCATCAATAATAGAACACGGATGACACAGATCAGACGGATTTTCACGGATTTTTCAACAATTGAAGAAAATATCTTAAACACTTTCACTCAGCTTGGCGGAATGTTAAATATACAGCCCCCAATAAAAGCATCTAAAGCGTATGGAAAATCAGCATAGAAAATATGAGGAAAAACTAAATGATATCCTTACTGCCTCAAAAAATAAAAAAAACCGTTGATATGAATCTATTTGAATTCAGCACAGACTTATTAGTTCCTTCTCAAAATCCAATTAATAAACTCGAAATAAAAATTCCTGAACAACTTAACACCCTCTCCGAAATTGAAAATCTCGACTTTAAACTATCGCAGCACTTCAGTAATAAGTTTATAGTGCAAAGGTCTCTAACAAGACAACTTGTAAGCTTTCAGGCAAACAAAACCATGGCGTCTTATCGCTGGTACAAATATAAAGAAGCGTTTTCTGCTCCTCTTGTAGAGTATCTACTTAACAGATACGGGATTGTATCCGGTAAAGTTTTAGACCCGTTTGCAGGGAGTGGAACGACCCTTTTTGCGGCAGGTGCTGTAGGCATGGATGTTGATGGCATCGAACTGCTCCCCATAGGCCAGCAGATCATTGCAGCCAGACTGTGTTTGGAAAGAGAGTTTACATCGGATGATTTTGCTGCGATCAAAAGATGGTTGAAAAC
>VEPD01000174.1 GCA_012027035.1 Ruminiclostridium sp.
AGTTACAAATAATGCCAGGAACCAATATATATTTTAATGCGTCTTCTCGCCGCATGAGCTTCTGACTACCAATTGGGTCGGAATGATAGATCTGTAAACTGATATACTCTTTCCTTCTATTTTATCAATTGCCGTATCAGCTGCAGTCCGGCCGATCAGAAGTCCATTCTGGGCTACGGAAGTAAGAGGAGGAGTCGAGAATTCACATTCCGTAATGTTGTCAAAACCTACTATTCCGACATCCCTCCCTATAACCAGACCCTCATCACTGAGAATTCTCATACATTGCAAGGCAATGGCGTCGTTTATGGCGAATATACCCAAAGGTATGTGCTGTTTCAATTCAACAAGCTCATCTTTCAATTTCTCGACAAAAAATCTGTGCATTGGGTATGGATACCGGAGAAGTTCCCCCTCCATGTCAATATGAGTAATAGAATTTAGTCCGAAGTCCTCCACTGCTTTTAGGTACCCTTCCAGTCTTTCATTTATAGAGGATGCCGTAGAGTTTTGCGATACAAACGCCACATTTCTGTAGCCTTGCATTGCCAGATGCCGAAGAGCGGTGTATGAACCGCCTGAATTATCAGAACCAACATAATCCCGGCCTGTAAGCCCTGGATTTCTGTCCAGCAGGCCGAGATATATCCCTCGCTCATCCAATTCCGTAGCTATCTCCGGCAATTTTGTATCATCACAGGCAAATATATTGATCCCAGCGACACCTACTTCCATAAGCTGCCTGATACACCGTATTTCTTCTTCTGCGTCCGATTCACTACCGCAGACAATAGCTAAATATCCCCTTTTTCTAGCCTGTTTTTCAAAACCCTTAAAAACCTGACCGCCAAATCCCTCCGTAAAGCCGCCTGTTACAAATCCCAGCAGTTTTTTCCCTGCGGCGCCCAATGTCTCGGGAAGTTCATCACTTATAAAAGTGCCCCTGCCCCTGGTCCTGTTCAGATATCCTTCCTTGACAAGCTCATTCATGGCCTGTCTTATGGGATACCTGCTAATGCAGTATGTACGGCATAGTTCCTGTTCCGTGGGTACAGGGTTACCTCGCTTCAATTCTCCTGAATTGATTTTATCTTTGATTGAATTCTTAAGCTGCATGTATAACGGAAAATTGGATTTTTTGTCCAACAAGATCATTTCACCTCTATTTTTTCATAATTGAAGTGTCATTATGCGATATCAACGATCAGCTACGGCAATCCATGGCCCTGTGATGATGATCCTTCATATTCTTATTACTTCGAATATTTGTTATGCATTTGTTATGGTATCAATGACTTTTTAATTACTTTATGTTATTATAATATGCCCATTTTATGAAAATGTCAATATGCAAAGCATATTTTTATTAAGCACTGGTGAAAATATAACTTCCCATAAAATTTTCCGTAAATGCAGTCCTGCCGGTCGGCATTTACAGAAAAACGGGAAGTAATATTTTCAGTGCTCCTAAATGGGTGGGCATGGCTGCAAATAGATGCGTCATGTGGAGGAATGGCTGCAGGCTGTTTGCCCTGTCGAAACTCGAATGCGGCCGTTACCCTGCGGCACGGATGCCGCAGACGCTTGTCCTGAGCCACGGAAGGCGAATGACAAGCGCCCGCATTAATACTACAT
>VEPD01000320.1 GCA_012027035.1 Ruminiclostridium sp.
GGCTGGAGAAGAGTGGCGGCAGCGGCAATAATGAACGGTAATCCGGCGCCTGCATTAACAACGGCGCTCAACTATTTTGACGGCTACAGGGCAGGGGTACTTCCGGCAAACCTGCTGCAGGCCCAGAGGGATTATTTCGGTGCGCATACCTATGAACGTACAGACAAACCCAGAGGACAGTTTTTCCATACCAACTGGACCGGTAAGGGCGGATCAACTGCTTCGTCAACTTATATTGTTTAAAGGATAGGGGACACATTCTAGAGACTAGAGACTAGAGACTAGATGATAAGCTGGATTTACAAATTTTCGAATTTATCCTTGATTCTAATTTCTAGCTTCCAGTTTCCGGTATCGGAATGTCGCCTTTCAAAGATTGAGATAGGAGGAGATTTTATTTATGAAACTACCATTTGAAATTGATCTTAAGGGTAAGACGGCTGTAGTTACGGGGGGCGGAGGAATACTGTGCAGCTCGTTTGCCAAAGCTTTGGCTTTGTCAGGCGCCAAGGTTGCCATTCTGGACCTGAATAAATCTAAAGCTGATGAAGTGGCTGCCGATATAAACAGCAGCGCAGGCAGGGCTATGGGAGTTGAAGCCAACGTGCTGGAGGCTGAAAGCTTGAAAAAAGCCAGGGACGCCGTCTTTACTGAATTCGGCGGTTGTGATATACTTATCAACGGGGCAGGCGGAAACCATCCCAAAGGTACGACCTCAAGGGAATACATGCTTAAAGAAGACTTGGAATCCAAGGAAGGCGTCATAACGTTCTTCGATCTGGATCCCAAGGGAATCGAGTTTGTATTCAACCTGAATTTTCTCGGTACTTTACTGCCGACGCAGGTATTTGCCAAAGATATGCTGGAGAAGGAAGGCGCTGTCATTATAAATATTTCTTCCATGAACGCCTTCACTCCGTTAACCAAGATTCCGGCCTACAGCGGTGCGAAGGCGGCAGTATCAAACTTTACGCAATGGCTTGCTGTTCATATGTCCAGGGTGGGTATCAGAGTGAATGCCATAGCACCCGGCTTCTTCCTGACGGATCAGAACAGATCCCTGCTGTTGAATGCCGACGGATCTTTTACTGAAAGGGCGGGTAAGATTATCAGCCAGACTCCCATGGGGCGCTTTGGTGAAAGTGAAGAGCTCCTGGGCACGTTGCTGTGGCTGGTTGACAACAAGGCGTCAGGATTTGTCAACGGCACTGTTGTACCGGTGGATGGAGGCTTCAGCGCCTATTCGGGGGTATAGGGACGTTGACAGCAGTATTTATACGCGTTTGTAGGATTATGCGAATAGATAGGTAAATTCGGACACAAGGGGACGGGTCTTGTATGTTAAAGGTGAAGAAAATAACTTTCGGGGGGAATACAGGGGTTTTTACAGTCAAATTGTGCAAAATTTGAAGTAATGGTAAAAATAAAGTAAATTTATTCCGAATATCCGCACATTAATTAAGAAATTGCACAAAAATAGCCGTAAAATAGCTTTTTAACCCAAGATATCTACACACTACTTGAAATTTTGCACACTTCACCGTATGAACATTTGGCTGTTATCTTTTGTGGTGATAACAACCCTGTCACTCTGCCACCCAGAAATAATTGAATAATTCAGGCCTGCCCCCCATCCCCATTAGGATCAGAGATTGCCAGATTGCTGCGCTCCCTCGCAATGACAACGCGTTAGTTGGTATTCTTTGTATTGTTTTACAGCATCAGGAGGGTTTATGAAAAAATTAGTTTTAAGATCAAGTTGTGATTCCGGAATATGTGACGATGAGCTTTATAAAGGGCTGGAAGAGTCTGTAGCCCATCTGGCCGGCAAGCTGAAGAAAATTCTGCTGCTGCCGCCCGATATAACCAGATATCACTCAGGCGCGGGTAAAATTACAGCAATGTATTATAAAATGCTGAAGGATACCTGTGCAATAGATATAATGCCTGCGCTTGGAACCCACGTGCCAATGAGCCGGGAGGAATGTGCCGCGTTTTTCGGCGACGGGGTGCCCTTTGAGCGGGTAAATCCCCATAATTGGCGTACGGATGTGGTGAAATTGGGTGAAGTGCCGGAAGAGTACGTTAGGGATGTATCCGAAGGGCTGGTATGTGAACCGGTGGACGTTGAGGTTAACAGACGTCTGCTGGATAAATCCTATGATTTGATCATTTCCATAGGTCAGGTGGTGCCTCACGAGGTAGTCGGGATGGCCAACTACAGCAAGAATATTTTTGTAGGCTGCGGTGGAAGCAGTATGATAAACAGCTCCCATATGCTTGGCGCTTTTTATGGAATGGAACGAATGATGGGAAGGGATTACTCGCCTGTAAGGAAAGTTTTTGACTATGCAGAGGAGCATTTCATAAAAGACATGCCTCTTATGTATGTTCTGACGGTAACCACACAGGCGCAGGGAAAGACGGCGATTCACGGATTGTTTGCAGGCAGGGATCGCGGGTTGTTTGAAGAGGCTGTGAAGCTCAGTCAGGAAAAAAACCTGACCTTTGTGGACAAACCGCTTAAAAAGGTGGTTGTTTATCTTGATGGTCAGGAGTTTAAAAGCACCTGGCTTGGTAATAAGGCAATCTACCGGACGCGTATGGCAATGGCCGACGGTGGTGAACTTATAGTTATGGCGCCGGGCGTCGGAAGATTTGGTGAAGATGATAGGAACGACCTGTTAATCCGGAAATACGGATATGTGGGTAGGGTAAAAGTTCTGGAGCTTGTTAAGAGCAGCCGGGATCTTCGCTGCAACCTTTCGGTAGCCGCACACCTTATTCACGGATCTTCCGACGGCAGGTTTTCCATTACCTATGCGGTTGATAAGCTGTCGCGCGAAGAGGTGGAGGGAGCGAACTTCATATACATGCCGCTTAATGAGGCTCTTGAAAAATATGATCCCCAAAAGCTTAAGGATGGCTTCAATACGTTGGAAGACGGCGATGAAATATTCTATATAAGCAACCCCGCTCTTGGCTTGTGGGCGGATAGAAGCAGGTTCTGACACGACAACATGAAAGGATGCACAATAGTAATAATGTGAATTATTTTATATAATATTGGAGGTTAATAAATGAAGAAAAAAACAGTATGTGATATTGTATTTTATTTGATTATTCCTCTATTTATATGGAATGGGTTAAGAAAAGAATTGGGCGATTATTATACAATGCTATTAACTTAGCCCCGTCGTTTTTATCTTTGAAATCCGTGTAAGGCTGCAAAGAACGGGTCAGAAAGCATGATTTCAGGTAACATACAAGATATCATATCCAGTCACCTCTATTCCCAAGTATAAATCCTGTTAGGAAATTATACAATATGTGTGTACCATTAACATAAATCAATCAACCAAAAAATGTAAAACAGTATATAACTCTATCAAAAAGTGCTATAATACACATAGGATTAATTGGATGGTGCGACATGAAAGAATATAAGGATTTCCTTAATGAGAAGGAAAAGAAAAAACGTCAAACAAGCGTATTATTGCGGGAAGACTTAAATAAAAGGCTTTCCGGTTTCCTTGAGATAGTTGCAAACCAATTTGCAGGGATTAATAAGTTTATTGTTTTTGGGTCGTATGCTGAAGGAGATTTTAATGAATTTTCAGACCTGGACATCTACGCTCAGGGTTTGGGCTCAGAAGATTATTTTGAGGTAAAAAGGCTTCTTGAGGATCTTTTGGATATTGAGGTCGACCTTCACAACGATGGCGACGATGTACAGTTTATAGAAAAAATAAAAGCAAGGGGAATTATTGTTTATGAAAGAAAAGCTTGAACTGCTTATAGCCAATATCAGGGATGATTTAAACATTATCGGGAAAATGAAAGCCGAGTATGATATTTTTATTCAAGGACTTGGCGGGAAGACACCTGATAATTTTCAGAAGGCTGTAATAGGGTATTATTTACATAACTTTTATAATGCGTGTGAAAACATATTTTTAAATATTGCAAAGGCTTTTGAAAATAATATTGACCCACAGGAATGGCACAAAAGCATACTTAAGAGAATGAAGCTTGAAATTGACGGCATCAGACCCAGAATTATAAGTGATATTCTCTATAGATATTTAGATGAATTCAGAGCTTTCAGGCATATTTTCAGACATATTTACTCCTACGAACTTGATTGGGAAAAAGAAAAAATAGTTGCCGATAGGTTTAATGAAACGGTATTGCTTTTCAATAAGGAACTTGGAGAATATATCATATTCTTAAAAAATCTCTTACAATAAAACAAAGCTATAACGGCAGTTCTTCGATAAGTTTATCATTGCGCTCCTCAAATCCTTCAGGCAGGACTATCGGCTCTATTTTAGCTTTAGCTTTGATGATTTCATCAATGCGATCCATTAAGTAGCCTCCTTGTTTGCAAGAATGGTTTTTAGTTTTTCCCTTGGCCGGTTAAGCCTTGAATTGACGGTTCCCTGAGTCAGCTTCCAGCCACCCATAATCCTGCCTGCAATCAACTATATAGTCAACATACACAGTCTGATCCTTTATTTGATATAAAATCAAATACCATTTCTCTACAAACATTTTGTGATACTTATTTGGTGGAATAAATTTCGCCTAAAATCATACTTTAAATCGGTAACCTGCTCCCCATATGGTTTCAATATACTGGGGGCTGGAGGGATCAGCTTCGATTTTCTCGCGTATTCTGGCAATATGTACCGTTATGGTGGAAGTGTCACCCAGGGAATCAAGACCCCAAACAGCTTCAAAAAGCTCCTCTCTGCCAAAAACCCTGTTGGGATTTGAAGCAAGGTATACAAGGAGTTCAAATTCTTTCTGGGCAAGGCTTACTTCGTTCTGATTGATAAAAACTCTCATCGCGTCCTTATGAATTTCCAGTCCGCGAATGGCAATCAGGGAATGACTGCCGCCATTGCTGAACTTTGTTTTCAGCCTCTCATATCTGACGATGTGCGCATTGATTCTGGCTACAAGCTCACCTGGAGAAAAAGGCTTTGTGATATAATCATCGGCGCCAAGATTCAATCCTCTGATCTTATCCACTTCCTCCTTCTTTGCCGATACCAGAAGAACGGGTATATACTTGGTATTTCTGATCCGTCTTAATATTTCATAACCATCCATACCCGGCAGCATGATATCAAGCAGCAGAAGGTCATATGAATTGCTTTCAAGGCATTGCAGACCGGTTATTCCATCGTGGCGTACATCCACCGAATAACCGCTCATTTCCAGATAGTCCTTCTGAAGCTCAGCAATGACGGAGTCATCTTCAACAATTAATATTTTTTTCATGGTACAAATCCTTGCCCCCTGTTTCTGTAGCTTTCTTCAGTGAAAATATTATCCCGGTGCCTTCGTTAAGACGGCTTCTTGCCCAAATCTTACCACCATGTTCTTCCAGAATCTGTCTGGCAATGGCAAGGCCGAGTCCGCTGCCACTGCTGCTCCTTGCGCCGTCTGTACGGTAAAACCTGTCAAAAATCCTCCGGAGGTCATGCTCCGGGATTCCAGTGCCGTTGTCCCTTATTTCAACAATAATATCCTGCCTGGTTTCCCTGAGTACTATATCGATTTTACCGGCAGGCTTGTTCATAAATCGCCTTGAATTATCCAGAATATTGCTTACAACTCTTTTCATCCGTTCTCTGTCAATCACGGCATACCTGCATTCCAGGATTTCATTGCACATATGTATTTCGATCTGTGCCTTTTCCAGCTCCGCTTCGTATTCGGTAGTACAATCCTCGAAATACGCAACCATGTCTGTCATCTGGAAATTGAAGGGGATTTGTTTGGTGTCAAGTCTGGAATAAAGGAACAGGTCGTCGATCATGGTATCCAGCTGATCTGCTTTTATATAAGCTGTTTTCAGATACTTTTCCACTTTTTCCGGATTGTTTGCCACACCATCGAGTACACCGCTTATATAACCCTTGATGGAAGTTATCGGAGTCCTGAGGTCGTGGGATATGCTGGAAACCAGCACTTTTCTGCTATCATCAAGCTTCATTTGATTATAGACGGATTCTTTCAGCTTAAGCCTCATTTGCTCAAAGGAACGGCTCAATTCTCTTATTACACCGTCTCCTTCCTCAATCACCTCGTAATCGAGATTGCCGGCGCTGATTTCTCCTGCCGCTGCTTTGAGCCTTGTTAGCGGTGACAGGAGCCGTTTCGTGAAATAACGCGACAACAGTAAGTTCACAACGATAAAAGAAGCAAAAAACACCATTCCTATGAGCAGCAGAAGTTTGTTTAAAATGACATCTTCCTTTGTCACGGGAGTAAAAAGAATCAGGTTTCCGGCATCGCCGTCCTTAAAGCTGAAAGTATATTCCTTTATCAGGAAAGGCAAGCCTTTGAATTCCACAGTATTGACCGGCTTCCTGCTTTTCACCTCCAGAAGGCACTTTTCAAGCTCTATAGAACTTATTTCCAATGAGGCAAATATTATTTTATAATTCTTTCGGACAACAAAATCCGTTTTATTGACTGAAAGAAGGTTTTTCAAATCTACCTGAAAGGCACTGTCCAAAAGAATTTCAGGCTTCCTTTCCAGAAGGCCGTTTTTGGAAGAAAAAAGATCAAACCTTTGTTCAGCCAGCTTTATCACATTTTCACTGCTAAAAGGTACCCCTGAAAACCCTGATGAGAAAAAAGTAAATGCTAAAGCTGCTGCAAATGTTATAAGCATTGGAATAATCACAGCTGCAATATTTAATATCATAAACCGTTTTACAGGATTCATAGCTTCACCGGCTAATACTACAGCGGCAATTACCGATTTATCCTTGCAGGATTAGTGCGTTGAAGCGTTCGCACTAATCCTGCAAGGCGCATATATGCCGATATAATAATGAAATTGCCGCTGTAGTACTAAAAGTCTCTTTTTTCAAAAATATGGTAACCTGCCATAAAAAACATTATAGCATATCCCGTCATAATAAAAAACATGCGCAGTATTTTCATCAATGGGAACCGGTCTGCAATCCACAGCTTGTACCAATCAAGCATCGAGGTGGCGAAAAGGCTGGAATACTGGTAAAAAACATATCCTAAAGCTTTAAAAGCAATAAAGGATATTATCACTAAAAATAAGGCGGCAGTACTGCTATTCAGAATATTTGCCGTAAATACTGTTATGATTGCAAGCACAAGAACCGGAAGCACAGTAACCAGATATGACGCCAACACTCCGGCAAATTCCTGCAGAGTCGGTGTTGCCGTTGCGAAAACAAGACCTGTTACTGTAGATAGAATCATGACGATAAGCAGATTGACCGGAATAAACGCTGCAATGACGGCTATTTTGGCAGAAAATAGCTTAAATCTTGATATCGGACATACTAATGCTATTTTCATTGTGTTATGCGAATATTCTCCGGTAAACATGTCGATTGCGATCAGCGCCGTATACAGGGGAAGAATGGTATTGGCAAAGACCGACAGGGAAAGTGTCGCAAAATTCAGGCCGCTTGCGCTCCTGAGTCCTAGCTGGCTTCTAACTGCCAGCACAATAAGCTGGCCCAATACTATTAAAACGAGAGAAATGGCGAAAATGGCAACAAGCTTTTTTTTCCTTAATAATTTTTCTATTTCATTCAGCAAAGCGGCTTTAAATGCTTCCATTTCTGTTTACCTCACTCACAAAGTAATTTTCAAGCGAATCGTGGTTTGCCAGAATATTATCGGTATAATCCGCTCCAAGGAACTTCCCGCCGAGGATGATGCCAATGCGGTTGCAGGTAAGCTCAACATCATGGATTAAGTGGCTGGAGATAAAAAAGGTGACGTTTTCGGTTTCTGAAAGGTGTTTCACAAGCTTTCTTATCTGGAGCATACCCTCTACGTCCAGTCCATTCAAGGGCTCGTCCAGAATCACAAGCTCCGGCCTGGACAGGATGGCTGCAGCAAGCCCCAGCCGCTGCTTCATTCCCAGGGAGAAGCTCCCCGCCCGTTCATTCCTGTACTTGAGCATACCGGTAATATCCAGTACTTCGTCTATCCTTCCATCGTCAATCCCGTGAAAAAACCTGGATACCTGTTTTAAATTTTCATAGGCTGTCAGGTAAGGATAGGATTCGGCCGTTTCAATTATGCAACCCACTTTTTGTATAGCTTTCTCATATTCATCACAGATGCTGTATCCGAATATCCTCACATTTCCCCTGTCAGGCTTCATTAAGCCGGTCATTATTTTCATGGCGGTGGTTTTTCCGGCGCCGTTGGGCCCCAGAAAGCCGAAAATCTCGCCCCTGCTGATTTCAAGGTTGACATCCCGGATACCTCTTCCGTTTTTATATAATTTGGTAAGTCCGTTTATTTCCATAACTTTTTCCATCAGTTTCCTCCGATGCAGATATTGATTGGTTGTTGCGAAAGGGCTATCAGTTAAAAAAACGCCGGAGGGGTGGACAACTCTGTCCACCCTTCCGGGAACGGTTTCAATTTTCTCAGTTACCCTAATTGCATGTATAATTTCCATTACAGTAGTATGTTTGCGGAGAGTACTAATCTTCAAACACTCTGTTGAATTCACCATCGAAAGTACCTGGCCAACCGCCATCAAAGCGTATCTTACTACTGATGGGGTCAAAAGATAATCCTTCCAGCTTAAGATCAGTGGATTTAAATATATCATTTGCTGTAAATTCTGCATAATACCCGGATGTAGTAACAGCCTCAAGACTGATATCCAGCTTCCGGTTTTCATAATCAGCAGCATAGGCTTCCTTGTACACTTCGTAAAGACGTACTTTTATGCGTCCGTCTTCAATTCTTTCAACTTGCAGGAGCCGTTCGCCTATCTTGACAAATTGCCCGTCCTCTATTACGACAATATCATTTTTATATGTTCCTAAAAATCTTTCCGGAATTTCTTTTGCATTAATATCAATATAATTATTTATGCGTTTTTCCACTTTCTTTCCCGTAAGGTCGGGTTTGCTTACTATAGTGCTGTTGATACCGGTCAGCCGGAACAGGATATCGAAAGTCAGGTCGTGGGACGCCCCTGTCCTGTCGTTGCCCGATAGGACAAATGTGGCAAGTGAGCTTTCGACGATACCGTCTTTGTTAACAATTGCTCTCCCTTTTACATTTTTTATAAAAATATCATTGGTTAGTTCGGGCAATTCCTGGCCGGTTACAGCCATTCTTCCGCCGGACTGTTTAAAATAGAAGGATGAAACAGCATTTACCAGGGGGGGAATCTGGGCTTCATTCAAGGAGCCGGAGAGCTCCTGGCTGCCGTCGGGCTTATCTTCAGCTACTACGCAATCTTTGAGGTTACCAACCAGTGCGTCGATTATTTTTTCGATATCTCCTATTCTCTCTTCCTCAAAAGGGTCGGTTATAAGCTTCCTGCTATTATTGGCAGGCTGCTCGGTTATAAAATAAATATCGCTGTCGCTGCTTTTCCATATTGAGTATTCGCTGTCACTGTAAGAGTAGCTTACTTTATCCGTATTATCGCTTTTTTCCGTTCTTTCAGTCGCATTTGCCAGGTAGTCGATTTTTTGTGTTCCGTCAATTGTGTATAATGCCATATCATTGTCTTTTATGGAAATGGTCGTTTCGATGGTAAAGCTCTGAAGCCCTTTTACCATATTTGCAGCCGTAGCTTTTGCAGCCGCCTTTAATTGATCATAGCCGGTTCTGGCAGCGATATCGGCATATACGGCCGTTGATGTCACAATAAATGCAAGACAGAATAAAAGAATTGCAGCAAGTTTTTTATTTTTCTTCATCGCTAATCTCCTCGTATAATAGTTTTTGTAGGGTTTATCAAGCAGGTTTTCCAGTTTATCTGCTTGAAAATCTCTTCGAAGGCTCTCCCAAGAATCTACCCCAGA
>VEPD01000468.1 GCA_012027035.1 Ruminiclostridium sp.
TTAACATTTAACTCCGAGATAATAAATAATTCTTCTTATCAGATTGAAACATTGAGTTACCCTTGTTTTGGCGATGTACCGGCGCCGTTCCCGGAAGAAAAGCTTACGCGTATAAACTGGGGTGCTGCTGGGATGAGCAAGGCTCCCCTTTTACCTGTATTTACAAATGAGCGGGGATATTTTGGAACTGATTATCCCATACAAATGGTCCCTACTCCGGCCAATCCGTTTATCCTTATTGCCTGTGATAAAAAAGGACTGTATGCAGGTTGTCATGACACTGCTGCGAAAGAACTGATACAATTCACTTTTGAGCTCAAACCCGGCTATAAGGAAACAAGTACGGCTACTGTTCCGATTGCGGATGAAATCGGCGGATTACCTGTTCATATGGAATTTACAGTTATACACTTTCCCTTTGCTTCTCCGGGAGAAAGTATAAAACTTTCGCCCATTATAATAAATCCATACGCCGGTTCATGGCACAAGGGTGTGGATTTTTATAAGAAATGGCGCGGTACATGGTTTACCCCTCCTCATACTGCGGATTGGGCCAGAGATATACATTCATGGCAGCAGATACATATAAATTCCCCTGAAGATGAACTCAGATGCCAATATAAGGATCTGGTCAAATATGGAGAAGATTGTGCAAGACATGGTGTAAAAGCAATTCAGCTTGTCGGGTGGAATAATGGCGGACAGGATCGTGGCAACCCATCACATGATACGGATTCACGTCTTGGTACCTGGGAAGAATTAAGAGATGCCATTGATAAAATACAAGATATGGGAGTTAAAATAATTCTCTTCACTAAATTCACCTGGGCTGACCGAAGCCTTGAATGGTTTAAAAGAGACCTAGTGAAATATGCTGCCAGGGATCCTTACGGGGATTATAACGTATTTCAGGGATGGCAATATCAGACGCCTACCCAGCTTTCAGATATATACACGAGACGGTTGGTCCCGATGTGCATGAACAGTAAAGAATGGCGTGATATATGCAGCGATGAATTTAAAAAAGGTATCGAACTCGGCGCTGCAGGCATGCTTTATGATGAGTGCCAGCATCATGGGGGAACTTATTATTGTTTCGATTCTACGCACAAACATCATATACCGGTCAATATTTATTCCGGAGATGCTTTGCTTTGTGAGGATTTCCACGGTATTGCAGATAAAATATCGCCGGACTACCTGTTTGCAGGGGAAGCATGTTATGACCTTGAAAACAGGCATTATTCCATTTCCTATTCCAGAATCAGAACTCTTGGCCACATTGCACTTCAGCGTTATATTGATCCGTATGCAGGCATTCTGGTTGCAGTATATGGCTACGATGATAGAAATGTTTTGAACCAATGCCTGCTGTACCGCTATATAATCAGTTATGAACCGCTAAACTTCAAAGGCCGGCTTGATGAATTCCCTCTTACAATTGAATACGGTAAAAAAATTGATGCGCTTCGCAAACGGTATAAGAATTTTCTCTGGGATGCGGAATTTATTGACACACTGGAGGCACAAGTTACGGCAA
>VEPD01000122.1 GCA_012027035.1 Ruminiclostridium sp.
CAATAATTCCTGAAATATAAGGGCTGGCCATCCCAAGAAATGCATTAAGCATCAAAAGTCCAAATACCAGACAAAGCGTAAACCGGTGTCTATCCAGGTACTTCCAAAAGAACTTAAAAATAGCCATATCCTCACCTGAAACAATAACTACCGAGCTATCCTTAAAAGGAAAAAATGCATTAAAGACAGCAAACCTTGTAGTTAAACTGTTTATTAATTATGCATTATAATATCCAACAAGAAAATGTAGTTTCTTAAACTAATGATGTATATTCTTATACAAATGAAGGCGCCGTTCAAATTTTGGTAAAAGTATCTCGAATAAGGCAGCTGATAAGATAGTAATCGAATAGTAATCGATAAGATAATGTACTATATTAATCAAATGATGTATAATCTTATATAGAATTTTAAAATTGAATAAAGCCTATTAATATCACAGCAGGAATATATTTATGTGCAATCTTGGTATCAATACCGACAGCTTTAACCCCAAAGTACTATACACCATGAAAAAAAAGTTTTCTGAAACCGACAGCGTGCCCTATCACAGTCATGATTTCATTACAATGATTTATGTATTGTCCGGCTCCTGTACATATAATATCAGCAATACCTTGTACCATGTTAAAAAAGGCGATATGGTCATATGCAATCCGGGTGTTTTTCATGGCAAAATTATAAATGCAGGCGAGGAGATCATGGAGTTCCATATAGGGCTTACCAATATATCATTGGAGGGTCTACC
The DNA here is from genome assembly GCA_012027035.1 of Ruminiclostridium sp. Classification (GTDB taxonomy): domain Bacteria; phylum Bacillota; class Clostridia; order Acetivibrionales; family DTU013; genus MnB-11. The sequence goes on from VEPD01000122.1 coordinate 749, forward strand.
CAGGAACTATCTTATCCCATGCGGCGACTGCCCTGTAATCGTAATCTCACGAATGGAACAGGATATAGTCAAGTGCTGCAGCGACATTTTCCTTGAACAGGAGAAGTTCGAGCCCGGCAGTGAAGTAATGTTGAAAATTCACGTTATGAAGCTGGTAGTTACATTTTTAAAGGCAGCAGGCTTGGACAGTCCCTGCGGGAGAGTGCCGGACTTCTCCTTTGAAACCTATGATAAGGCCACAGTTATCAATACGCTGGTATCTTTCATCAATGAGAATTATATGAAGGAGATCACGCTGGACACCATATCGAAGAATATATATCTAAGCCCCGCATACATATCCAAGGTATTTAAAGAGGAAATGGGCGAATCACCCATAAACTATCTTATAAAGGTACGGCTGGCCAAAGCACACGAACTGCTCGTCGCAGGCGGCATGCCTGTCAAGGCGGTGGCGAAATCGGTAGGCTATGATGATGCATACCATTTCAGCAAGTTGTACAAGAAATACTATAATGAACCGCCACTAAAAAGCAAAAGACCGGAAAGCGCATAATGGAGTAATATAAAAAAATGTGATTTAGCACATTCTAATCAGGATGGGTGGGCATGGCTGCAAATAGATGCGTCATGTGGAGGAATGGCTGCTGGCTGTTTGTCCTGGCGAAACTCGAATGCGGCCGTTTCTCTGCGGCACGGATGCTGCAGACGCTTGTCCTGAGCCACGGATGGCGAATGACAAGCGCCCGCATTAATACTACATCGCTCATTTCATTTAGTCATTCAATCGTTATGAGCGATGTAGTATGCCGAGTGAGACAGGACATTATCAGCCTGCCCATGACGGAACCTGATGCATAATTTTATAGTCATGCTCATCCATCATAAGCTATTTCACATTTTCTTACAAATATGCAACGCCCGGCAGTCATTTATCCTATAGCAGCTTCTCAAGATATTTTCTACCCAATACAAGCCCTTCTTTCACTTTTGCTTCACTGCCTTCATACAGCGGATCCTCGTGTTCTATGCTCAAAACGCCGTCGTATCCGATGTCTTTAAGCGCCTTGACCAATTCGGCAAATTTAACCTGTCCCAGGCCGGGCATACGGAATCTCCAGTATCCCTCGCCCCAGCTTTTGCTGAACTGCCTGTTGAATATACCGTAGTAGGCCAGCCTATCGTCAAATACCTCGGCGTCCTTGGCATGTACATGGAAAATCCTGTCCTTGAAGGCAGCTATGGGAGCTATATAGTCAATCAGTTGAAATCGCAAATGAGACGGGTCATAGTTCAGACCGAAGTTTTTATTGGGAACTCTCTTAAACATTTCCTCCCACAATTCCGGCGTAAATGAGATTGTTCCCGGCAAGCCCTTGACCTGCCAGCTTTCCATAGGACAATTCTCTACGATTATTTTTATACCCTTTTCCTCTGCATAGCCAACCAGTTTCCCAAAAACCTCTTCAAACTCATCAAAATTGCCGGCTATTGTTTTATCAATATTCCTTCCGGCAAAAGTCCCTACTGCAGGCGCCCCAAGCATTACCGCCGCATCGATGCACTTTTTTACATGATTGTTTATAAAAGCTCTCTTAGCAGGATTGTTATGCAGATTATTATCATAATAAGCAAGTGATGAAACAGTCAGCCCCAATTTTTTCATATAGCCTTTAATTTCGTCAGCTTCTTTCTGAGTAAGGGCCGCCACATCAATATCGCTTGATGAATAGTCTCTGTCGTTTGTCCTCGGCCAGCACGCGATCTCCAGTGATTTAAATCCACTTTCCGCCGCCCATTCGGCTTTTTCCTTTAACGGCATCTTTCCAAGACATACAGTCAAAAATCCCAGATACATATAATGCTACCTCCTTAAATCAAATTCATTTTTTTCAGATTATCAATACATATCCTGGCGCTTTCCAGCGCGGGACGCGGGCATGAATCCATCTCCGCAACAAGCCACTCGGAGCCTGCCGCTTCAGCTGCTTTTACAATAGCTGAAATATCAACGATCCCGTCTCCCAGCTCAATAAAATCATCACGATCTTTGGATTTCATATCCTTCAAATGAATCAAAGGGCATCTTCCCTTATATTTTGCAATATACTGCACCGGGTCAACACCGGCATAAAACACCCAGCAGGTATCGATTTCGGCAGCCAGATTTTCCGGTAATGTACTCCTGTATAGAATATCCAGTCCGTATTTCCCATCAAATATGGCAAGTTCAAAATCATGGTTGTGATAAGCAAGCTGAATACCTCGCGCCTTACATTTTGCGCCTATCCCGTTAAATAACCGGGCAGCTTCCATATAATCCTCCCTAGTTTTAAAAGGAGCCCATGGACATATCACATACTTGTTGCCTATTTCCAGATTGTATTCAATTACTTCGTCAAGCTTGTCTTTAATCAAATCAATCCCTGTATGACTGCCCACTGCCTTCAAACCCAGTCTGTCAAGAGCCGCCTTCATCTGTTTGGCTGGGATGTCTCCAAACCCTGCAAACTCAACTCCTTTATAGCCCATGGCCGCTACTTTCTCAAGTGTCTCTATAAAATCCCTTTCGGTTTCATCCCTTACAGTATATAACTGCAGAGCAATTGGCAACGCCACTATCAACACCTCCGAGTTAGAATATAATCCTTTTTCCTGTTTTACCCGACTCATATATGGCGCAGATCATCCTTTGGGTTTTAATAGCATCAGTGCCTGTAATCTGGGGCTTTACGCCTTTGGCAAGGCATTCATAATAATTTGTGATCTGCTTCGCGTGGCTGGTTCCCCAGTATCCCTTTACACCATTGCCGTAATCAAATGTCTCATTGGGGTTTATGTCCGCAATATATTCCCTGCCGTCATTAAAGCGTATAAACCCTTTGTCCGCTACCATCCTGGTAATGCCCTTTTCACAGTGAAGCTCAATCTCAACAGGAGCGTCATATGTATAATAATTAATGGCAAAAAAGCCGGTAACAACGCCGTTTTTGTATTTTATTATACCTTCGGCCACATCTTCCACTTGAATTATTTTATGCGCTCTGTTTCCTATATTGGCATCAACATAATCGATCTCACTGTCTACAAACCATCTCATAAGGTCAAGGGTGTGAATGGCCTGGTCGATAATCACCCCGCCGCCCTCTTTGTCCCATGTACCCTTCCAATCGCTTTTACTGTAATACTCGTCGGAACGATTCCATGTAACAATAGCCTTCCCGGACAGGATCCTGCCCAGGGCGCCCGACTCCAGGGTTTCCTTGATCAGTCTCGATCCATTGTTATACCTGTTCTGAAAAATGACTCCCAGTGTGGTCTTGCTGTCATCAGCAGCTTTAATCATTGCTTCCGCATCCTGTAATGATATTGACATGGGCTTTTCAGTCAGAACATGCCTTCCTGCATTTGAAGCGTAAATTGAGATAGGAGCATGCATATAATGGGGCGTACATATATGTACGACGTCCAATTCCTCTTTTTCTATCATTTCCTTGTAATCCAGATAGTGTTTACAGTTGAATTCCTTTGCCTTTGCTTTTGCCCGATCTTCCTTGATATCACATACTGCCGTCAGTTCTGCATTTTCCTGTATGCTGATTGATACGGCGTGCATGGGAAAAATGTTCCCGCACCCTACTATACCTGCTTTGAACTTTTTCATATGAAACCTCCGCATCCCCATTTGCCAAGCGAATAACCGCGCTAATATTTCACCAGGCCTACATTCTTTTACAGGGCTTATCTTATATTTTACTCAACTTTCCCATCTTAGTACTCAGAGAAAAAGCGAGATTGCCGCGCTTCGCTCGCAATGACATTCAAATAAAATTTGTCATTCTGAGGAGCTTTGGCGACGTGGGAATCTATATGGTGGGAAAGTTGAGTATTTTACTTAAAATACACCGCTTTGCCGGTTTTACTTGATTTGTATATGGCTTCCAGAATTTCCGTTACTACCAGCGCTTCTTCGGGTTTTACCATCGGCTCTGTATCATTGAGAATGCAATCTATCCACAGTTTTGCTTCCAGTTCCGACGGGTTATCGCCTGCGCCATCATAAAAATCAACTCCTGTTGCATCCAGACCTGGTTTGGTAATATAAAGCTTCCCATATTTTTCTCCATTTATCCTGAGGCCTTCCCACATATCTGCGCCGCCTTCGGTCCCGCACAGGGTGGTTTTTGCCTCGCCTACCTGCAGATTGTTTATAGCCCAGCTGGATTCAAGGACTATTGTGGCTCCGTTTTCCATTGTGATAAAACCAAAAGCCGAATCTTCAACGGTGAATTTTTCAGGATCCCAGGATCCCCAGGCATTGGCTGCGTCCCTCTTTTTACCCAGCTTGTAATATACGTTTCCCATAACACTCTTCGGCTTGTAGTTGTTCATCATCCACAGGGTCAGATCCAGCGCATGAGTACCTATGTCAATCAACGGTCCTCCCCCTTGCTGGTCTTCATTCAGGAAGACGCCCCAGGTAGGAACGGCACGCCTTCTGATGGCATGAGCCTTGGCGTAATATATTTCACCCAGTTCGCCTTCTCTGCAAACCTTGTTGAGGTAAAGGGAATCCGGCCTGTAACGGTTCTGATAACCTATTGTAAGCTTCTTCCCGGTTCTCTTCGCCGTTTCCACCATTCTCCTTGCATCGGTAGCAGTTTTGGCCATAGGCTTTTCACACATAACGTGCTTGCCCGCCTCAAGTAAGTCAACGGTAATATCCGCATGGGACTTGTTGGGTGTGCAGACATGTACCACATCAATAGTTCTGTCCTTGAGCAACAGCTTGTAGTCGGTATAGACTTTTGCATCGCTTGTACCGTACTTTCTGGCTGCTTCCCCGGCCTTTTCCTGAATTATATCGCAAAAAGCCGTCATCTTTACATTGGACAGCTTGGCAAGACTTGGCATATGTTTGCCGTTTGCGATACCTCCGCATCCGATAATTGCTACCTTGAGAACTGAACCCTTCTTTTTTGCCGGCATATCAAATCCTCCTAATAAATATTAACTATTTACTACAGTGAAACAAACATTGATTTATCAGCATTTATGCGCCTTCCAGAAATATCGCGAACACTTCAACGCGTTATTTCCGGAAGAATAATTAAAATGTTTCGCTATAGTATTATATTGAATGAATTGTTGATTCTCTAATAATCATTTCATATTCAAGCAAAATATGTTCCGGCTCTTTTAATTCCCCCCGGATTTGTTGAAGCAATAATTCCATGGATATGCATCCCATATCATATTTAGGCTGTGAAATGGTTGTAAGGGTAGGGTTGCACATTGAAGCAAAGTTAATGTTGTCGAAGCCGGCAACCGCGATATCTTCCGGTACTTTCAGATTGCTCTCCCTTATTGCCCTCAATGCTCCTATGGCCATAATATCCGATATGGCAAAAACGGCAGTAGGCCTGTCACCCATTGACACAAACTGGTTAGCCGCCCTTAAGCCGCTGTTGAAGCTGTAATCGCCATATTTTATTAGATCCTCCCGAAACTCAATTCCAGAATCTGCAAGGGCTTTTTTAAAGCCGTCTTCTCTTTGTATAATGGAAACAACAGGGCCCCTGCAGCTTATTATTCCGATTCTTTTGTGCCCGGTTGAAATTAAATGTTTTGTCAATTTGTACGCTGCAGTATAATTGTCTATGGAAACATGGGAAACCTGTGCGCCTTCCGTGTATTCACAGCACTGCACTACAGGAAAGCTCCTTCCGATCTCTGTCAGTCCCTCTTTGCCAAGTACCGGAGCCATGAATATTACTCCGTCCGCAAGCCTGCATTTCAGAAGCTCCAGATATATCTTCTCCCTTTCGGCCTGTGAATCGGTATTACAGAGCATTACATTATAGCCGTTTTTATGAGCTATATCCTCAATTCCCTTTACAATCCTTGCGTAGAAAGGATTGCCGATATTGGGCAGGAGGACCAGTATGCGCCTTGTCTCAGTCCTTCTAAGATTTCTTCCCAGCAGGTTAGGTTGATAATTCAGCATTTTAACGGCAGCCATGACTGCCTTCCTTGTACTTTCAGCAACCGCCGCACTGTTGTTTATTACTCTTGAAACAGTTGCTACAGAAACCCCTGCTGCTTTAGCCACATCCTGAATTGTTGATGCCGACATTTGACTCTCCAGTCTTAGTTTTGTAACGGTTTACATGCATTGTTTGAATGCATTACAATGCTATATCAGTAAATAATGTAATGGATTACATTCAGTATTATAATGCTGCCAGCCTAAAATATCAATAGTATTTGATAAATATCTTTAAAAAGCTAAATGATTTGCATATGCAATAGACGATTGCCGCCGCAAACATCAAATCAAAACAGACATTGAAAAGAAACAGGTGCTTGCTGAGATCCGCTTCTCCGTCTCCTATGACAGGCAAAACGAATTGCAATATTCCCGTCAGGGTTATAAAGGCTAATATTCTCATAAACAGCCGCACCTGCAGATCTTTGTTTCTGAGATATTCCACAACCAGCACACAAACAAAACCTGCAAAAAAAACAGTTGTGAACAGAAGTGTATGCGGCAGTGTTATTAACTTGAAGTTGCTCCAGAAGCTCAGGATATTTGCAGTAGTTTTATAAGCCACACCCGGATACTTTTCATAATTGCCAAACCCCTGCTTTAGCTTAAATCCGTTGAATGCCGCCACCTCAAGCTTGTTTAGCAGTCTTTCCGGGTGCTTTAAATAAAACCCGGCAATTTTTAAATGATTTATTTTGCTGTCTATTTCCTTTTTAAACTCCGGAGTTCTGATGTCAACAGGGTAATCCTTCATGAAATAGTTGGTGCCTGCAAGCACCTTGTATTCAGGATTCAGCCCCAGTTCCCGCAGGTCGCCGGCAGGATCCGGAGAATTCTTCAAGATGCCGTAAAAGACTGTCTGGTATTTGTTGCAGATTTTGATATCTCTTGATATTGTGATATATGATAGTACCGATACGGCAATGACGCAGGCTGCTGAAATAACAACCGTACGCTTCCACAAAGTATCCTTTCTGAGTCTTGTCAGACTGAAGCCAAGCAGCACTGCCAGCAGCCCCGCCGGACTGTTTTGCACCTTTGCGCCCGCAAAAAACGCCGCTCCCAGAAAAAATAAAATAAGCACCCACAGCCTGGGCTTGCCGGAAGAAGCCAGAAATATGCCGGCGCCTGCCGTCAAAAGCAGAAAAACCAGTGTTACCGCTTCACCGTAAAAGGAATTAAAATAAGATATATATGCCATATCGGAAAATACGAGAACAGAAACCGCAGCGGCCAACCAGCCCGCCCATCTCCATTTTTTCCTTATTCCAAGCACTATAAGAAATAAAGCCGCTAAAAAAACTACTAAGTAAACAAAAGACAGGTACCTTATATCGAAAATGCCGGAAGGAATTACCGACTGGCTTAGATAAACTGCAAGCGCCACTATGAAAATCTCTGTGGAGAAATAGCCCCCTCCGAAGGGTATCGGGATGCCCACTCCATATTCCCTGTTCACATAGCCGAAATATCTTTCATCGAAACCTGAGGTGATATAATGAAGACCGGTAGAGCCCATTATTCTTGCAAAGTCTCCATTATCCGCCACGCCTATTACGGGACGCAGCATTAGTACATAAACCAATATAAAAAAGGAAGCAAAGGCTGAAATAATCTCAGGCCTCACCAATTTCAGCTTCATCGGCATACTCCGTTTAAAGTGTTATTTGAGTACCAAACAGAGTATAATATTCCTCACTATGAGTGCTTTATGCAATTGCATTAATCAAAATTCGGCTGGATTTGTTTTAAGTATACCAAAAAAGTTTACTGTGTTCATCAAAAATAGCTGCTCAAGGTTTTAAAAAAACTAATATCATAGTTATCGCTTACGATGTCATACCAGTAGTTAGTACCAATACAAACCAGATTTCCAACAAAGAGAACATTAATTGTCATATCCGGATCGTCTGGGTTCAGGGACAATGAAACATTAAGGCTTGGTTCCTCAATTTCAGCCCAGTCTTCAACTTGCTTTGCCCTGACCTGTCGGAGTCTAATTGATTGTAAGAAGTTGAGCAGTTGTTTTCTTTCCTTCAAAGACCTAATCTCTGCTTCTGTGCTGCTTTGGAGTTTTGTCAGGACGATATCTTTTACTTGAGCCAACTCAATTCCAATAAGCCTTTCAAGCGTAACATCCAAGTTATTTTCACCTAAATTCAACCTTTTCTCGAACTGCGATTCAAAGAAGGTGTCTATTGAAGTAACGGCTTTGTCTTTTGAGATAGTATAAAAATTACCTGCAAATTCAGCAAATGAGCCATTCATATATAATTTTGCAGTCTTACTTTGACTTGCGCTATCTGTCACGATTTTGACAGAATAGGATAATGTCATCCCTTTTTCGGTTGAGAGAATAAAGTCGAATTCTTTGAGTTTGCTTATAACTGCCTCAATTTCGGCAGGCGCCTGTAATATAATCCTACTACCATCGCCCGAGTTCATTAGGATGATAGCTTGAATATCTTTATTACTAATCCCAACGAGTTTATCAAATTTAATAGATTTTGTTACTTGGTTACAGCCTAAAAAGATCATCGTTAGGATAAGAAATATTAAGGACATTTTTATAAGTCGTAGTACGATGCTCGGCATATACCTCACGCTCATTTCTTTGTATAATGGATAATGTGGCTAAGCTAGAAAAAGAATAGAAGAGTTGCAGGAATGCAACCCTCATATCCATCGTTATATAGCATTTTAATAAATCAGTACAAAGTCTTAAGGGACAATCTTTGCTATAAAGTCGTTATAACTGCTGCTCCAAAGACGCTGGCAGTCAACCGGCGTACTGCCCCAGGCATCATGGACTATCACATACTTTTCAGAAGGGAAGGCATCATCATAATAATATCCGACACCAGCTGTCATGTGCGTAGCACCGTAAGGACCTGATGATCCAAAGCCTACCAAACAGGGCCTATTTGCATCAATTTCTACCTGCATCTGTGAATAGGATGGGCTCCAGATATTCGTGACTGTGAAGTTGCTCGGGTATCTACCTGATGCGCGGCAGTATCCTTGCGTTGCTCCAGGAATGGCACTGTTTGTCGCATTATTCCCTGCAATTGCAATAAGCCGGTTATTGATTTCGTCAATCATAGAAATAACTAAACCGGTCACCAAATTAGAATAACCATGTGAATCCCAGTAGCCAATGACATTTGCGATTGCAGTAGGAATGCAACCATAAGTCCATGCGTAATCTGGTACACCACTTATCGCTTTGTAATGAACATCTGTGCCAAGTGGTGTGATACTCTTCTTATTAGCTGCAGGAGGCTTGGGGGTTTTTATGTTTATAGAGACTTTCGGATCTTCTGTGAAATAATAAAGCTTTTCGTCTTTTTGGTCGATTAGTTTTACTTTTATTGCATATGTCCCAGGGGTGTATACCAGACTCACCTTTTCAGGCTTTATTTTCTCGAATTTCTTTATTTTGTAGAGATCCAGGTATTCATTATACGGTGAGATCCCTGCTGAGAATTCTAACACTAGCCTACTGCTATAATCCATGATCAAGTAACCGCAGAAACCTGTATCCTTGTTTTCAACATCATACAGTAATGCTGTTACGGATTCTGATTCAGGTGAGTACAGATTGGCTTTGAACTTGATAGATGCATCTTCCCATGCTTGATACTCAGGAAGTGAACTAGAAATCCTCTTCATGAACTCGATGGCTTGAGCCTTATGCTCATCCTTTTCTAGCGAATTCGCAAAGCTAGCTATGCTAAATGAACTAAGAAACAATGAAAAAACCAACACAAAAAACAGAGTACGTAAACATAGGTGTTTCATAAACACACTCCTTTTATTTATTGTATTTACAACCCACCAAAGAGAAGTATATACTTTAGCCATGGCAGTCTCTTTGGGGTATTGCATTTTATAAGGCGGTCTGTTCGCGATGCAGACATCTTAACAGACCGGTTTCCATTTAAAGTTTTTATTTTGATTATCATCCTGTAATGACAAAATATAGAATAATAAAAACAATATCATTCTTTTTGATATCTGTCAATAGAACAATTGTTAAAATAAGGGTGAGAAAATAAAAGGATGAATGCGAAAATTTGAGTTGCACTAAGTCTTACAAACACCAAAATGCATTTAGTTTTGCAATCCTCCCATCTTTCTCTCCTCATGGGGAGAGAATCCGATTAGTCTTACAAACCCCTGCCGATAATTATAAATGTATCTTTGCGGGTACATTTATAAAGGAGTTATTATAATGGCTAAGAAGACTTATACCTTGTCATTTCCTATTGGTAAATATTCTAAAATTATATTTAGAGTGCATGAAAATGCTCCAATATGAATGGGATGATGTTGCAGATATATAGAGAAAAGGATACATTGCGCAAGCGGGGACGGTTCTTGACTTGCGCCTCCACTTGCGCCTATATCCTGCCTCCTTATGATACTTCCATCGCTGTTTTCCTGTAATCTTCGATTTCCTTGCTTAACTTATAGTCGTTCTTCTTCAATATATCCACATAATTCCTGAACCTTTGCCCCAACCGCTGGTCAGCGGAGGAAGAAAGGAATTTATTATAAGCTTCCTTCAGGCCGGGAACCATTTCCTTGGTGTCATAATCAAAAGCAGGAGTATTGTTTAATCCCAAAAAAGCAAATGTCAGGTATCTCGAATATAGTAGCCTCACATCCTCCTGTTTTTGGGAATCAGGATAATCTATGAGAAACTTTTCCTGGTTAACCGCTCTTTTCAGAACGTCGTCCCAGCTTATTACCAATGCGGCGTCCTTTGCAGGGACTTTGTCAGACTCGACTGCCATAAGGTCGATATACTCCTTTATATCAAGAGTGACAAACTGACTGAATTTTTTGTAGACTCCGTAGTCCACTATAGGAAAATAAAAGCCCTCGGCTGTTTCAACCTTGTACCCGCCATCCCTGGTCTCTTCAAATAATGCTTTTAATTCCTCATCTTCCGTATTGACGGCGGTATTTATATCAAAATCTGTTTTCCAAATATTATTTATCTTTTTTTGAATGCTTTCATCATAGAACTTGGTTTCCAGCGATTGCATACTTTTTTTCTGAACTTCTTCAAGTTTAACAATCATTGTGGATGCATCTTCTGATTTAACAGTCTGCAAATTATCCGATAAATATTTCATAAGCTGCTGTGGTGAAGGATTACTTGCCGTGAGGCTGTTAAAACCATCCATGGCCTTCTTTTGGGCGTCATCCGCATTCTTTTGAGTTTCTTCCGGCTGTGCGGTATCTGAAGCTTTTGAGCCGATAGTCTGCCGGTCTGCATTAGTATTGCCTGCCGTGTCATTCTGCTTCGAACTGCAGCCCGATACCAATAATACCGCACCTATTGCCAAAGGCATAATAACTTTTATGAGCTTTTTGTATTTGAAAAACATATTCACTCTCCCTTTATTGCTATTTTATTCCTTTGACGGCTAAAACCGCCTGCAGGTTCCCGGCTTTTCATATTTAACCGCCATGTCCCCGGTGTGCCAGATCAATTGTCACAGCCTCCTGTCCGCCTTTGCCTTTCCGCTTCTTTTACACAGCCTCGTCCTGCTGCGTACCCGCAAACTGGCTGTTGTACAGGTCCGCATAGAAACCGCCCGCGGCAAGCAACTCCTTGTGGTTGCCCATCTCAATGATGCTTCCCTTGTTCATAACCAGAATAAGCTTGGCGTCCCGTATTGTGGACAATCTGTGCGCAATGACAAAGCTGGTCCTGTCCTTCATCAAATTGGCCATCGCCCTTTGAATCAGCACTTCCGTCCTTGTATCAACGCTGCTGGTAGCCTCGTCAAGTATGAGGATGGCAGGATCGGCAAGTATGGCGCGGGCAATGGTAAGAAGCTGCTTTTGCCCCTGAGAAATATTGGTCGCCTCTTCATTCAGTACGGTATCATATCCGTCGGGCAATGTCCTGACGAAATGGTCAGCGTAAGCCGCTCTTGCTGCATGGATGATCTCGTCCATGGTCGCGCCGTCTTTCCCGTATGCAATATTATCCCTGATTGTTCCATTAAACAACCATGTATCCTGAAGCACCATACCGAACATTTTTCTCAGTCCGCTGCGCTTCAAATCCTTTATATCGCCCCCGTCGACACTTATCCTGCCTCCATTTATTTCATAGAAGCGCATCAAAAGGTTTACAAGCGTAGTTTTACCGGCTCCTGTAGGCCCGACAACAGCAATAGTGTGACCCCGCTTTATATTCAGATTCATATCCTCTATCAGAGGCTCATCCTCTTTGTAACGGAAATCCACATGCTCTACTGCAACCTCACCCCTGGGGTGTTCGATTACCACAGCCTCAGGACTGTCGGGAATTTCCTCCGTCTCATCAAGTATCTCAAATACCCGCTCGGCGCATGCAACTGTAGATTGTATGACATTTGCAATATTGGCGGTCTGAACAATTGGCATTGTAAACTGCCTGGAATACTGTATAAACGCCAAAATATCCCCAAGC
>VEPD01000143.1 GCA_012027035.1 Ruminiclostridium sp.
GTGCTACAGGAGCCACAGGTGCAACTGGTGCCACAGGCGCCACAGGCGCTACAGGAGCTACTGGAGCTACTGGTGCCACCGGAGCTACAGGTGCCACAGGCGCAACAGGTGCTACCGGAGCCACCGGAGCCACAGGCGCAACCGGACCTACTGGAGCTACGGGTGCCACCGGAGCCACAGGCGCAACAGGTGCAACAGGCGCGACGGGCGCCACAGGTGCTACCGGAGCTACCGGAGCCACAGGCGCAACAGGTGCTACCGGAGCTACAGGTGCCACAGGCGCGACAGGTGCAACGGGTGCTACTGGAGCTACTGGCGCAACGGGTGCTACCGGAGCCACAGGCGCCACAGGTGCTACAGGTGCAACGGGTGCTACCGGAGCCACAGGCGCAACCGGAGCTACGGGTGCAACAGGTGCTACCGGAGCCACAGGCGCAACCGGAGCTACTGGCGCCACAGGTGCTACAGGCGCAACAGGCGCCACAGGTGCTACAGGTGCCACCGGAGCTACTGGTGCAACGGGTGCTACCGGAGCCACAGGCGCAACCGGAGCAACCGGAGCTACAGGAGCTACTGGTGCAACCGGACCTACTGGAGCTACGGGTGCAACCGGAGCCACAGGCGCAACAGGTGCAACGGGTGCCACAGGCGCAACAGGCGCCACAGGTGCTACAGGTGCTACAGGAGCAACAGGCGCCACAGGTGCTACAGGTGCCACAGGCGCAACCGGAGCTACAGGCGCCACAGGTGCTACAGGCGCAACAGGCGCAACAGGTGCAACAGGTGCAACGGGTGCTACCGGAGCCACAGGCGCTACAGGTGCTGGCGCACCGGGTGCCACAGGCGCAACCGGAGCTACAGGAGCTACTGGCCCAAAAGGCGCTACCGGCGCAACGGGCGCTATAGGACCGGCAACGCCTTTCATCGAATTGATTGTCAACGGTGGCTTTGAGACAGGATCTTTTCCTCCATGGGCTGAATTCAATGCGACGGTAACAGCTTCATTCAGTCACACAGGCTTTTTTGCAGCTTTATTGGCAGGCGGGGCATCAGGCTCATTTATTGATCAAGTAGTACCTGCGAGTGCGGGAGAGACTTTTGAGTTTTTTGCTTCCCTGGCGAAAGTTGGAGCATTGCCCAATCCGGAAGTAGCAGTTATTATTTCATATTTTGATGCTGCCTTTAACTTCCTTGGCGTGGGGCTTATTGTGATAATTCCGGAGGGCCGCCTCCCGGATGTTACACAGAATGATTGGCTGGAGGTTTATCAAGTTACCAGCCCGGCGCCTGCCGGAACTGCCTTTGCTTTAGTATTGATAGCTACAGTGCCGACTGCAGGTACTACTGATGTAGTCGTAGACGATGTATCTTTAAGATTATAGAAAGTCTGAATCAATCAGGGATGCCTTCCGTGAGGCTGGCATCCCGCTTATTGTTTACTAATCCGTCCTAAAAGTCCGCCGAGGATTGGGATTCCGTTCAATGCAGTACCCTGTTTATTTTGGGTTTCATCAATAAAGCCAAGCAGGTTCCATTCACATTTTTCACTGTTTGTATCATTTACCTGTTTATTCAGGTTTATTTATTTTTTTAAATTGAATTCAATCTGAAGACGTTCCCCATCGGCCAGCACTTCCATATTATGTATCAGTATGTTTTATGTAAATCGGTGATTGTATAAATGAATAATTTCCAGATCGGTGACGTCGTTACAAGAAAATCATATGGTAATGATCTCTATTTTAAAATATCCGCGATAGAAAATAAGGACAGAAATAAGGTCTTCATACTTAAAGGAATTATATACAGAATAGAAGCCGATTCATCGGAGGAGGATCTCACATGGCAGGATATCAAACAGGTTAGTTCTGAATTGAAAGAAAACCTGGCTTCCGCCGGGATGAGCACATCACCCGCAGTCAACTCCGGTTTATACGAAAGAATAAAAGGTTCTTCCGGCACGATACTTCATATTGATTCCAGTACGTATTATCTTGAGATCAGCAGCAAATTCTATAGCCGCTCCAATTTAAAGGTTTACTGCAACTTAATCCCGGAAAACCAGCAGCCGGACCAAATCAAGCCTTTGCTTGAAAGTACGTCGGCAGATATATTGATTATTACCGGACACGATGGTATCGTGAGAAACGCAACAGATTTAAATTCTATAGACAGCTACAGAAATTCCAGGTACTTTATACAATCGGTCATTGAGGCAAGAAAACTTGAAGCCGACAAAGATAAGCTGTGCATTTTTGCCGGCGGCTGTCAATCCTTTTATGACGGCATAATTAATGCAGGCGCAAATTTTGCCAGTTCACCGGGGAAAGTACTTATTCACGCCCTTGATCCGGCAAAAGTAGGTGAAAGAGTTGCAATGACCGACTCCAGATATACGGTCACTCCCGAAAAGATTACAGAAATTACCGTGTCAGGCAGTAATGGAATCGGAGGCATCGCTGCCAAAGGCCACTATATCCTGAACTAATGGATTTAGAAAAAATTACTGAAACAGCAATAGGAAACATATTTATATATAGTAAAGGGATGAAACAATCATCCATGGAGAGCGAGGTTTTGCAAAGGAAATGGAAAAAGAAAGAAAAAGGATTGCTTTTTTTTCCAAAGGCGATGATGCTTTTTTAGGAGATATTATTGAGGAGTTATCTAAAATATCTGAAGCCCAAAAAATCACAATCAGGACCCAGGAGGAATTGAAGCTTATAGATCAATGGATGGAATGGGCGGATATTTGTTGGTTTGAATGGTGTGACGGGCTTATAGCCTATGGAAGTAAGCTTGCAATTGCCAAAGAAAGAAAAATCATATGCAGATTGCATAGCTATGAAGCTTTTACCGGCTATCCGTCTCAAGTAAATTGGAGCTGCGTGGATCAGCTTATCTTCATAGCGGAACACATTCAAAGGTATGTTACAGAAGCCTATAAGGTTCAAAAAGAAAAAACAATTGTCATACCTAATGGCGTAGATATGGCAAAATGGACATATAAAGAACGAAACCCCGGGTTTAGGGTAGCTTATGTAGGATATATCAATTACAAAAAGGGGCCAATGCTTCTTTTGCAAACGTTCAAAGCGATATATGATGCGGATAACAGATATCAATTTCATGTAGCCGGACGATTCCAGGACCGCAGGGATTCATTATATTTTCAGCAGATGGTTGAGGAGTTTGGACTTCGGAATAATTATTTCTTTGAAGGCTGGCAGGAGGATTTGGACCAATGGCTGGATGATAAAGATTATATTCTTTGTTCCAGTGTACTGGAATCACAAAATATGAGTGTCATGCAAGCAATGGCAAAAGGGGTAAAACCGGTAATCCATAATTTTGTTGGAGCGAAAGGAATATACAAACAAGATTATTTGTGGAATACCATTGGCGAGGCTGTCGGTATGATCACTGACAAAAATTACGACTCCAGAGAATACAAGGAGTATATAGAAGAAAAGTATTCTTTGGCCAGGCAATCTGAAGCGGTCAGCAAGATGATGGATGAACTGGTATTACAGGAAAAAAAGACCGTGGGCTTCAATTATAAAGACTATTGGAACCAAAGGCTGAATTCGAGATTCAACATTGAAGGAGTAGGCTATCTGGGATTAGGGGAAATATACAATCAATTTCTGTACCAAAACAGGATAGATTTGCTTGAAGGTGTGATGAGCAAGGCCTTTGACAGGATATGCGACAAAAAAGTCCTTGAATTGGGACCGGGAACTGGAATTTTCACTGAATACTTTCATAACAAAGGTGTTTTTGCATACGATGCAATTGATATCGTTGAAAAATCAGTCAGTGAATTGAAGAGCAGGTTTGATCAATATAATTTCAAACAAGGGGATATTTGTGATAGTAATGCTTATGAAGGTTTGTATGATCTGATATTTGCCGCAGATGTCCTGCTTCATATTACAGATAAAGCAAAATATGAAAAAACTATCGATAATATTTCACAGCATTTGAACGAGCATGGATTTTGCATATTGCTTGATCCCATCAGTGTCATTAGTGCAAAAAGCCAATCAGCCCATGTAGTGATACGTGATAGAAAATATGTCGAAGAAACACTTGAAAAGTTCGGACTGGACTTGATAGAAATGCTTCCCGTCGCATATTTCATGAACTATCCCTTCGACAGCGAAACCATTGGCACTGCAGGGAGTTTTGCACTGGTATTATTCAACCTTATCCGTCAGATATTTTCCGGTAATTCTTTGGGCAGTGAGGAAAAACAATATATAGGCGAGTATTTATGCTATGCAGAAAAACAATTGTTATATCGCAAGAATTCCGGCTTGTCAGAGAAGATGCTTATTATACGGAAACAGGGAGAAGAAAGGGATATCAGCTTTAGCTTGAAAAGCATATTTGATATAGAAAGCATAAGGGAACGGCTGGGGACAATAAATGAAAAGCTGGATCAGGATTATCAGGCGCAGCGTCCTCTGCTTCTTAAAATAAACGAGTTATTAATGAATTTGGAGCAATATGAAGTACCATCCGCTCAATGTGAGAAAAGTGATGAACCTGCCGTAATCCATGCTGCAGAAGGAGAGGAGAAATGATTGTATGATTCCTTTGATTGATTTGAATTCCCAATATGACATAATAAAAGATGAAATCAGCAGAGCAGTTCTTGATGTTCTGGAAAGCGGACAGTATATCCAGGGGCAAAAGGTAAAGGAATTGGAGAAAAGTATGGCAGGGTATACGGGAGCAAGACATGCAATTGCCTGCGCGAATGGAACTGATGCGCTGATTCTGTCCCTGCATGCATGCGGCATTTCTGAAGGGGACGAGGTCATTACAACACCTTTTACCTTCTTTGCAACTGCCGAAGCTATTTCCAGAGTGGGCGCCATACCTGTATTTGTAGATGTAGACCGGTATACATTCAATATCAATGCGAATTTAATTGAGGAAAAGATATCAAACAGGACCAAAGCAATAATTCCAGTCCATATATTCGGTCAGCCTTCAGAGATGGATGCAATAAATGAGCTTGCGCAAAAGTATCAGCTATATGTAATCGAGGATGCATGCCAGGCTATCGGAGCGAAATATAAGGGAAGGAGAGTAGGGTCATTGGGTGATGCCGCATGCTTTTCGTTCTTTCCTACCAAAAATCTTGGAGCCTGTGGGGATGGGGGAATGGTCACAACAAGTAATGACCGCCTGGCTGCTATAATCAGGGCGCTCAGAGTCCATGGAAGCGGTAATGCGGGCTTACAGGCATATAATTTGCTTTCGGACGAAAATGTTCAGGACTTTGAAGAAGCCGGCAATAACCATTCAGTAACTGACGGGGCGAAATATTTTAATTATTTGATCGGGTATAATTCCAGGCTGGATGAAATACAGGCGGCGATTCTTTTAGTCAAGCTAAAGTATATGGATAAATGGAATGAGGCAAGAAGTAATACGGCGGATTACTATGACAGCATGCTTCAAGATACCGGAGTGAAAGTGCCTGAGACCATTAAAGAGGCTGAAAGTGTATTTCATATGTATATACTCCAAGCGGAAAATAGAGATAAATTAACACAATACTTAATGCAAAAAGGTATTTCTACAGGAATATACTATCCTGTTCCGCTTCATTTGCAGAAAGCATACCGAAGCTTGGGATATAAACCCGGTGATTTACCGGTTTCAGAGTATCTGGCTGCCAGGACGTTTGCAATACCGATATATCCTGAATTAACCGAAGATAAGAAAAGATACATTGTGGATACATTGCTGCAATTTATGAGTTAAGCATGATAAAGCGGAGGTAAAGTAATGAATAACTACTTTGTGCATCAATCCAGTTATGTGGATGAGCCTTGCCGGATCGGTGACAATACAAAAATCTGGCATTTTTCTCATGTCATGAGCGGATGCAGCATTGGCAACGACTGTAACATAGGGCAGAATGTAGTGGTTTCACCTGAAGTGAAAATAGGAAACCGCTGCAAGATACAAAATAATGTATCTCTATATACCGGCGTTATTTGTGAGGACGACGTATTTCTGGGGCCGTCCTGTGTTTTTACAAATGTAATTAACCCCCGGAGCCATATCAACCGGAAGGATGAATACAGGCAAACCATTGTAAAAACAGGCGCTTCTATCGGAGCCAATGCAACCGTAGTTTGCGGGCATAACATTGGAAGATATGCGTTTGTGGGCGCCGGAAGCATTGTCACTAAAGACATACCCGACTTTGCCCTGGTTATGGGTAATCCGGCCAGGGTTCGCGGGTGGGTATGCAAATGCGGTGAAAAGCTGGACTTTGGGGAAAGCCTTACAGCTGCATGTAAAAAGTGCAATGAAAAGTATATAAGGACAGATAATGCGGTTCAAAATGTGTGATTACAAATCATAGTGCGGGTAGAACGATCTATGGTTTTGCATCCATTCTTTCATTTCGGAAACCATGGGTGGATAATCAGGCACTTCATAGTCAAAGTCACTGCGGGTATTGACCAGGCTTTTATCTATTCTGGGGTTATCGTATTTATGAATATTAACTTTGCTTCTGTTGAAAACATCTTGAAATAGTGATAGCAGCTCATATTTATTAATGCCTTTTCGGGGAACCAGATGATATATTCCGGTGATATCAAGAAGGATCATTCTTTCCATTGCTTTTGCCAGCTCAATGGTTGTAATTCCGGTCCAGATGGAGTTTGCATAGCCGTTGATTTCTCCTTCGGATTTCATAAACCAGTGAAAAAGGCCGATTCCGTTATCATTCATATCAGGGCCGATAATGGAGGTTCTAATGGTTAAATTTCGCTCACTTGCTATCTCGCCCATCGCCTTGGTCCGGTCATAAGAAGAATCACCATCCCTGAAGGCTGTTTCGGTATATGCCCCTGCCTTACCTGAAAATACGCAGTCTGTGCTCAAGTGTATGATTTTTGTACGGGTTTTGCGATATTTTTCTTCCAGAAAGTGCGGCAGGTAAGAATTTAAAAGGATTGCTTTTCCTTTGGAGGCGTCCGCGTATTGGTTCAAAATGCCGATACAATTGATAATGACGTCATAATCCTGCCGGTCAAGTAAAGCTTCAAATCTGGTAAAATCCGACACATCCATTAAACAGGATTTTTCATTCAATTTTTTTGTGTGGGCGAGATTAGATACATCATAGACTTTTTTTTCTTCAAAAAAAGTAGTGATGACATGCCCGGCCATACCTGTCGAACCCAGAACAATAATTTTTTTCCTACTCATCAAAAATCCCCCTCTCTCCATACGGTACGTTTGACATAATCCGTATAGCTCATAATGATTCTTAATACCTTGTCAGATACATTCAAGGCGTTGTAATCAGGGACCAGGCGACTGCCATAGGCTTCACCGCCCATATCTTTTGTTACGATATCAACGGATTCCAATACTCTCTCCGGTTTGAGTCCCGACAGGATAAGCACGCCTTCATCCAATCCCTCCGGTCTCTCATGTGTGTTTCTAATGGTAATGGCGGGGAAAGAAAGCAATGAAGCTTCTTCCATAATTGTCCCGCTGTCGGAGACGACACAAAACGCATTCATCTGGAGCCTGATGTAATCAAAAAACCCCAGGGGCTTGCTCCATTCTATTCCGGGGCGGATCAGGGAGCTATCGAGCTTCAGTACTTTTTTCATAGTCCTGGGATGCGTAGATACGATGATCCGCCGGTCATATTTTTGGGCAATGGCATTTAAAGTCTTAATAAAGCATTCAAAGTTGTGGTCCGAATCAATATTTTCTTCCCTGTGCGCGCTGACTACAAAATATCCCTTGCTGTGTAATTGCAGCTGATGCAGGATTTCCGACCCTTCGATGTCGTTTTTATAATAGTTGAGTACTTCATTCATAGTGGATCCGACCTTTATAACGGTATCTCCGCGGATACCTTCCTCAATCAGATACCGCCGTGCATGCTCTGAAATCGTCATATTGATATCACTCATATGATCAAGGATTTTACGATTGATCTCTTCAGGCACTCTTTGGTCAAAGCAGCGGTTTCCTGCTTCCATATGAAAAACCGGAATTTTTCTCCGCTTGGCCGCCATCGCCGACAGGCAGCTGTTAGTATCGCCGTAAATCAGGACTGCATCCGGTTTTTCGGCTTCCATTGCTGCGTCGGCCTTCACCAGTACATTTGCAATGGTTTCTACAGGTGTGCCGGCGGAGCAGTTTAAATAATACTGAGGTTTTCTTATCCGCATTTCCTTAAAGAAAATCTCGTTAAGTTCATAGTTAAAATTCTGACCGGTGTGGATCAGGACGTGCTCTGTATTTTGGTCCAGTTTGTCAATGACCCGGCTCATTTTTATAACTTCCGGTCGTGTACCTACAATAGTCATTACTTTCAGCATGGGATCATCTCCTTAAAAGTTCCAGGTTGGAGGGCTTGTCTTGCAATATCTGTACCAGGCATTCCGGCTGATTTTCCGTCCGCTTCGTTGTTGTCGGCTTAGATACACAAAGTATCTGCGCCTCCATCCGCCTTGCCGAACAAAAAATCATCACGGAATCAGATGATACATTTATTACCAGACAAGCCCTTAGTATTTTTGTTGCAGTATTAGTTCCTTTTGAATATAATCAAGACTCAGCAGCATTTTCTTTAGTTCATCAAATGTCAATCTATGTGTGTTATGCGAATTATAGTCGCTTAAACCGGATGCAAGTTTTTTGCCATACCTGAGATATTTTTCATAATTGAGATCCCTGTTATCGGCGGGTATCCTGAAATAATCTCCAAAATCTTCGGCGATTGACATTTCCTCTCTTGTCAGCAGTGTTTCATATAACTTTTCACCATGACGGGTCCCAATAATTTTAATTTCATTATCCGCATTGAAGATATCTTTTAAAGCGGCAGCCAGGTCATGCATGGTGGCAGAAGGCGCTTTCTGGACAAATATATCTCCCTGCCCTGCATTACTAAAAGCAAAGAGCACCAGGTCTATGGCATTTTCCAAAGACATCATGAACCTGGTCATATCCGGATCGGTCACCGTAATGGACGATCCTTCCAGGATTTGCTTAACAAACAATGGAATGACTGATCCCCTGGATGCCATTACATTGCCGTATCTGGTGCCACACAGAACCGTTTCGTTTTCGTTCAAATCTCTGGACATTGCTACCATGACCTTTTCCATTAAGGCTTTTGACATTCCCATGGCATTGATGGGGTAAACGGCTTTATCCGTGCTCAGCACAACTGCTTTTTTCACATTGTTTTCAATTGAAGCACGAAGAAGGTTCTGGGCTCCCAGGACATTGGTTTTTACAGCTTCTATGGGATGAAATTCACAGGAGGGTACTTGCTTTAAAGCAGCTGCATGAAAAACATAATCCACTCCCTTTAAAACTTTTTCCAATGATTGATAGTCTCTGACATCGCCGATATAAAACCTGACCTTGTCACAATTCAATTCACGGCGCATATCCTCCTGCTTTTTTTCATCTCTGCTGAAGATGCGTATTTCTTTTATATCCGTATTTATGAACCTGTGAAGGACTGCGTTGCCGAATGAACCTGTTCCTCCGGTAATCAGCAGTGTATTTCCCGTAAACATGCGACTCCTCCTCCCGGATGTCTATACTGCATAACAAACCGTTTCATACAGACCTTTTGAATAATGTCTGATATATATGTCATAAAACGGATTGAGGCTATGAATAACCAGCGGTAGCTCCCATAAATCATCGGATTTATGATAAATGGATATAGCCAGTTTTGGACGATATGCGGCAATGGTGTTTTTCATGCCGCCAAGCGCCGCTTCTTCCGCACCTTCAATGTCCAATTTGATATATGTCGGCTTATGCTCACCGATAGCTTCATCCAGTCTCACCATTGAAATTACATCATTCCCCGCTTCAGAAACAAATGAACCGCTATTCCCCAGGCTGCTGAATCCGATTTTTCCTGTTTCTGAATACAAACCTGCATTCATAAGCTTTAGACGGTCTTCAGCTATATATCCGGTATTTTCCATAAGGTGATTAAAGTTTTGCCTATCCGGTTCAAAGGCATAAATATACTTGAAGCTATTCCCGGTGGCATTGATAAATTCAACAATGGTCTCTCCATGATATGCTCCTCCATCTACGAGACACTCCTGACCGGTTAAGCTGAATATTTCGGAAGGGAAATACTGGTTTCGACTGACAATAGCATCAAAATATGAAAAATCCATTGTAATCCTGTGCTTTAGGATATTACAAAAGCTCAGTCTGGAGAGGTCATCAGCCAGCAGATTATAAGTTTTGTTGATCTTGTCTTTGTGCTTTTGGATTAATGAAGTATTATAATAATCTTTTTCAGCCATCAGCACAGGAAAATATTGAATATCATGGTAGCCCTGACTTGCAAGCTTTTCATAAATACATGCAGGGCTGGGCGTACATATAAGGATAATATATCCTGCGTCATGTTGGATGTCTTTTAAGGATACGACATTGATTCCATCTATATAGGTTCCTTGTTTGGCCTGGTCGTCATCTATGAAACAGCATACATTTAAACCTTTGTCTTTTAAAATATTACCTGTAGCGTATCCGATGCCACCGGCGCCATATAATGCAATATTCCTGCCTTTCAGGGAAGAAATATAATCATTGTACATATTTTCATTTCTTGCTGAAAGCAGCTCATGGACCTGTGTTAACATATAGAGTTATTCCTTTCCGGTTTATTCTGAAAAAATACTTTCATACTTTTCTGCAAGCAGCTCCAATTCATTTTTCAAAGCGTCTCCCTGGGTCAATCCTTCCTGAAGGTATCTCATACCTTCCTGTACAAAGACCTGAATACATTCCTTGATTTTTTCTCCGGTAATGGAATATTTAATATAATGAGGTATGTCTTCCAGTTTTATGTAACGTAAGATTCTATTATAAAAAAATGCAGCAAGGACGTAATTTTTAAACTGTTCCCTGTTTTTTTGATTGCTCCATTGGATATGAGGCAAATAAACCAATTCGTCGAAGTTTTTGATTATATAGTCATAGACTGTGAAGGAGGTTATAATTCTTTCCTTGATTTTGTGAGAACAATTACCCGGGTGCAGTCTGTAATTAATCAAGCTTTCTTTGATCATACCGTATTTCAATCCGTTCTTAATGAAATACAGCGAGTTTATTGTGTCGCTGGAGTAATCGTTATCCTTATAGATACTCCAGGTAATATTGTTTTCGTGGAAAAACCGGGTCCTGTATAAGCCATTCATGGGGATTACACCGGAACAATATGTAAAAATGCGGTAAATCATTTCGTCCGGTGTTGGAACCGTATAATTCCAATGTGCCGTGATTCTGTTGTTTTCGTCGACAATATTGAGATTACAATACACATAGTCATTATTAGTTTTCTCAAGGTAATCTACAAATTTCCGTATTGCATGTATTTCTGCATAATCATCTGATGCAATCCATTGAAAGTATTTGCCACGTGCTTCCTTTATTATTTCCTGTATGCCCCGGGAAGGACCGCCGCTATTTTGGGGGTGATAAATGCATCTCATGTTTTGATGGTTCTGTTCCAAAAACTTTATTACTTCAACAGACCCATCCGTTGAACAATCATCGACTACAATAATCTCCGTATTTTCGTAGGATTGATTAAAATATGATGTCAGGCAGGTTTCCAAATACTTTTTGCAGTTGTAATTTATAATACCGATTGTGACCAGAGGTACGCTCAAAATATTCTCCTCCAAGCTCTTTTTTACATTTTGCTTTGTTTTTGTATCCAGGCAATGATACTTCACATAATATAGGTTATGGATGAGCAACGGATTATGTTACAACATTATCGATTCTAAGAAAAGGTTCATTCAAACGGTTTTCATAATATGTAACCTTTTCGCTATAAACGGCATAATATAAAGCGTTATACAATAAAAACCCTGGTGCGGAGAGTAGTGCTGTGGATGAAAAAATAAGATTCGGTCTGGCAGGATGTGGAAGAATATCTGGCAAACATATAGAAGCAATCTCGTACCTGGATCAAGCTGCTGAATTAGTTTGTGTATGCGATCTCATAAAAGAAAGAGCAAATCTTAAAGCCCTCGCGTATTTAAATTACCTGGAAAATGCAGGGATTAAACCGGAAGTTCCCAAGCCTGCAGTATATGCTGATTTGGATGAAATGCTTAAAAAGGAAGAGATTGACATACTATCCATATGCACGCCAAGCGGTTTACATCCTGTTCATGGAATTAAAGCTGCCCAAAAGCATATACACGTATTAACGGAAAAACCTATGGCTACCAATCTGCGATTAGCGGATGATTTGATAAAAGCGTGCGATGAAGCAAAGGTCAAGCTTTTTGTCGTGAAGCAGAACCGGCTTAACAGTACGATGCAGTTATTAAAAAGTGCGGTTGACAAAGGACGGTTTGGAAAAATTCATATGATTTTGGTCAATGTATTGTGGTCGCGGCCGCAAAGCTATTATGATGAAGCAAAATGGCGCGGTACATGGGAATTTGACGGAGGGGCCTTCTGTAATCAGGCAAGCCACTATGCCGACCTCGTGGAATGGCTCGGGGGACCGGTGGAGAGTGTGACTGCAATGACGGGGACGCTTGCCAGAAGGATTGAAACGGAGGATACGGGCTCGGCAGTGATTCGATTCAGGAATGGTGCAATTGGAAGTATGAATGTTACTATGCTTGCTTATCCCAAAAATGTGGAAGGGAGCATTACCATTATTGGAGAGAAGGGAACCGTCAGGGTTGGGGGAGTAGCGATCAATCGTATTGAAAGGTGGGAATTCCAGGAGGAGGATGAGGATGACAAAATTGCAGCTTCCCTGAGTTATGAGCCGCCTAATGTTTATGGCTTTGGACATACCGGCTATTACAGGAATGTACTGGAAGTACTCAAGGGGAATGCAGAACCCGATATCGACGGCAGGGAAGGGAGAAAGTCACTTGAGTTGATCATGGGTATTTATAAGTCTTCCCGTGAAGGAAGGGCTATACAGCTTCCGATTGACCTGTATTAAGAAAGTGGGAATGAAATGAAAGCAGATCTTCTTGAAAAAATAATAAATAAAACTGCAAGGATAGGGGTGATAGGCCTTGGTTATGTGGGACTGCCTCTTGCAGTCGAAAAGGCAAAAGCGGGGTATAAGGTAACAGGTTTCGATATCCAGGATAAAAAAGTCCAAATGGTGAATAGAGGGAGAAATTACATTGGGGATGTCATCGACGGTGACCTCAGTGAAGTTGTAAAAAGCGGAAAGCTTAAGGCCACTTCCGATTTTGCTTTTATAAAGGACATAGACTGTATCGCCATTTGCGTACCCACTCCCCTTGATGTAATCAAGCAGCCGGACATCGGTTATGTGAAGGATGCGGCTTTAAGTATTGCAGGATACCTTCATAAGGATATGCTTGTTGTTCTTGAGAGTACCACATACCCCGGGACTACTGAAGAGCTTTTAAAGCCTATTCTTGAAAAAGAATCAGGGCTTGTATGCGAAAAGGACTTTTTTCTGGCTTTCTCTCCTGAGAGAGTTGATCCGGGGAATTCAACCTTTAAAACAAAAAACACACCCAAGGTAGTGGGGGGTATAGGGGAGGACAGCACTGAGCTGGCTTCGGCGTTGTACCGGAATGTGCTCGAAAGCGGGGTCTTTGAAGTATCCTGCCCTGCCGTTGCGGAGATGGAAAAGCTTCTGGAAAATATATACAGAAATATTAACATAGCCCTTGCCAATGAAATGGCAATCATTTGCGACAAGATGGCAATAAACGTATGGGAGGTTATAGAAGCTGCGAAGACAAAACCGTACGGCTTCCATGCTTTTTACCCAGGCCCCGGAGTTGGTGGGCATTGTATACCACTGGACCCGTTTTACCTTACATGGAAGGCGAGGGAATATGATTACCATACCCGATTGATCGAGATATCCGGGGAAATTAATCAATATATGCCTCAATATGTGGTTGAAAGGGCCTATAGAATCCTGAACAGGTTTAAAAAGCCGTTGAACGGTTCAAGGATATTCATTCTCGGGGTTGCGTACAAGCAGGATATCGATGATTATAGAGAAAGCCCCGCACTAAAAGTGATTGAAAACTTTGAGAAGGAGGGGGCGTTTGTACAATATAATGACCCTTATATATCCGACTTTAGATATAAGGGCAGGGAATATAAAAGCGCGAAGTTAACAAAAAAAACCTTGAACCAATCGGATTTAGCCGTTATTACTGCAATGCACGGCAACTATAACTATGGCTTTATTCAAAAGAATACGGCATTTATATTTGATACCAAGAATGCAATGAAAAACGTAAAAAACAGACATAATATCGAACTTCTATAAAAAGGATAGGGGACACACCCTCTGAGTTTAGGGTAATCCGAAGAAAGGTGCGGGGACACACCTTCAAAGTCCATTGCAAGGAATGCCCCCGTTTGATTAGGGAATGTCCCCTTTTGAAAATGTAACGTTTTCTCGGTTAACATAATATAATAATTTAGTTGATTAATCATTATACAAATTCAATTTGAAAGGACTGATCCTATGACTCCTCCATTTATAAGCTATGTTACTTTTAACAGGCTGGGATTAACGGCAAGAAGCTTAAAATCGATTCTTGATACTACTGAAGATTTTGAAATGCACATAATCGACAGCAATTCGAAGGATGATACCTGGGAATATATTCAGTCTGTTGAAGACCCGCGGATTAAGTCGAAAATCCGTCTTCCCATTAATGCGGGGCCTATTCCTGCATTAAATCTGAATCTTTCAAAGCGAAGGCCGGAACAGTACTTTTTTACTGTCGACTGCGATATAGCCATCAAAACGAAGGATTGGATTTCACGGTTTATGAAGGTATTCAACACATTTCCCGAGGTTGGGCTGCTGGGTGTTCAGAGGACGCCTCCTTATATCCCCATATATCCTGAAGTTATCCCCAGGTCCAGGGACGGCGTAACTTATCTTGAGCTTAAGAATGGGCATGTAGATGTGATTCTGGATTTTGTTCACGGATGCTGCATGGGTTTGAGGCCCGAATTAATTGACACGATAGGCTATTGGAGCGAAGAAACCTGCTGGGGTGACGCTGAGCTTACACCGAGAGTCATGAACCATACCGGCTTTAAAGCAGGATATATGAGCGATGGGAATAAAAACCCGCTGATTGATATAGATATGACCCAGACAATCGGCTGTGAGGCTTGTATAGCCAGACAATACTGCAAGCTTGACAAAATCGGCAATACCTGTTTTTCATTACGTAACAAAACCTATATAAACGTGCCGTTTGTGAATAAATTCAAATGGAAATACCTGGAGTTTTTTAAAGAGCTTCAGGAAGGAAAGAGGACGCCTTATTGTGCGTCAATCTATGACGCAAAATCCATGGAAGGCCATGTATATAACAGGGAGTGGGCGTCGGAGAACATGAGCTATTACATTGAAAATGGTAATTAGCTTGAAATAGTTGGTGGTTGAGACACAGGGGCGGGTTTTAAGCCGTCCCTGGGATTTTAATTGCCTAAATTTTATCTGTCGTCTTTTGCAGCAGCGTATTATAGATATCACCCAGGTTTTTGAATTCGGTAGCCTCATCCAGGGTAAACTCAATTCCATATACCTCTTCAAGTCTGCTTATTACTGTCCAATGGGTAATCGAATCCCATTCAGGTATGGATTCGGCAGTCGATTCTCGTTTGAGGCACCCGGGATCTATTTTCAAGACATCTGCGACAAGGCTTAAAAAGTATTGATCCATAAATGCGCATCCTCCTATTTTTTTACTATTTTGATATAATCATGCTGCTTTACGCTTTCTCCCGGATTCAGCACATGGGATGTTTCGCTAAGATCTGCTGAATCAACTGAAAAGCCCGCATTGCGGTAAAAACCTTCATTAGATGAATTTCTGGCTGTTTTAACATACTTTGCATATATTGTGGACACGCCTTTTTCATGAAGGGCTTTGATAATTGTACTTAAGAATGCGTATTCGATTCCCAGCCCGAGGACCCGGCAGCTGAGCAGAAATGTATCAATGGTGGCTTCTGCGCCATGCAGTTTTGCAATGCATACTCCCGATATGCCGCTGTCACCGAATTTATCTTTTACCGAACATGATACTACCATATAATCTTCCGATGCGGTCATTTTTTGAATGTCCCTGGTTTGATACCGTTTTGTAGTCATGTTGAACTGGTTTGTTTTCAGGGACAACTGCGAAATGCGTGGTATTGTAAATGAATTTGCCGCTTCTACTGTGATTTCCAGTTCAAGACCCGACAGGTAATCCTGCATGGAATTGAGATTTTTCAGGATTTCCTGCCTTTTTGAATTTGCCTGGTACATTTCATTCCTTCTCAGATCGTCCTCTGTAATGGATAGAAGCTCGAATTCCGGAAGCCTCTCAAGCGTTTCGGCATACCTGGCGGTATCTTCCGGCATTTCGACGACGGTCACTTCAGGCAGCATGGCTTTTACAAATTCTCTTTCTACAGGGTTGTCATCGATAAATACAATGCTTTCAATTCCAATGCCCAGTTCTTTTGAAATTTCATTCAGATTGGCAGCCTTATCGTTCCAATTGATTTTCAGGACCGAAAAATACTTTTTCCTCAAGAGCATATGAGGATGTTTCTCAATGATTTCAAGGGCGTCCTCGGGATTGTTTTTACTGTTTACAGCAAGTAAAATGCCTTTATTGTATAAATTGAGAATTTCTTGCTGGAAATCGTAGAAGGCCCTGCCGGAACCTGTCACGTCGAGAGCCACACCCTGTAAACCATCTTCGCCGGCAATACCTCCCCAAAGTGTATTATCCAGATCCAGCACTAGGCATTTTCTGTTTTTTGACTTTATGGGCAGGATGTACCTCATGTACTCGGTGGCGATAACCCGTATAAAAGGGAAGGACACAGGCGATTTTGTTGCATAATATACTTTTTTATCTATGGCTTTCTCCATTCCGTACTGCGCACAGGCGGTGTTGTAGTCGAAGATATAGATACCGTCCCTGCCGCACGCCCATTCCTCAAGCAATGTATTCAGCATTGCAATCATAGCTTTTAAGCCGGGATGGAACTTATTATCAAGTATGCCTAAAGGCGAAGAGCATGGGATTTTGAAATTGTGTATCAATATTTTCGCACTGCACCTGCTGTGGATTGCCTCAACTAATGAGACTACCAATTGCATTATATTGCGGACGCGTTCGGTTTTCTTTTCTTTTTCCTCAAGCAATAAATTGACATCATACCATTCAGGGAACAATTCCCTGCCTTCAAGCCATAGGATTACCAATTCGGGGCTGCTCCGGTACAAACCGCTTTCAGGGCCGAGAACTTCCTGAACATACTGATTATAAGGGGCATTGTACACTTCTGCTGCAATGTCATACCCGGAAGATGCATCCTGCAGTCCCTTGACGATATATTCGGTTGTACAGTTGCCAAGGATGGCTATTTTGATTGAATCCTTCATTTTATCAAGGTTTCCAGGCAGGTATGGGAAAATTAATATGGCTATCAGCAATTTTCGGCAGGGTTGGATGGGTACGAACATAAATAATTATGTTAGGTTTTGGCGGTTTATTATTTTTATCATAAGTTATCCCATTTAGGTCCTCATAAAAAAATTCTGCATTTATATCTGAAAAATGCTCTTCACGAATTCCAGATAAAGCATGATGAGGGTTTGCATTTTTGGGTTCGTTGTAAGGGACAGAAAGTATAAGTCTCTTTGACCAATTGGATAATACTCCTAATTTTAAACCATCTGGGATATGCTCCAATACCCCGCGAGATACCACGTAATCATATGAAGGCATAACTGGAATAAACTGGTGTAAATCCAGGCATTTATAAGATATATTGTCACGGGAATAAACATCACTTGCATATTCTATTGCTTCCTTGCAACTATCTACTCCCAATACAATTGAATTTTCTATTTCGGATAATGTTACACAGCCATGACCAACACCGCATCCCAAATCAATTATGTTTATTGGTTTAATTTCCATATTTCTGGATTTCATATATGCCAAATCATTATCAATTATCTTTCTGAAGAAAATGTAAGAACTTCTATGTCTGATATCTTCTTCAATATAATGACTTTTGCCAAAAACAAGTCGTTCACCATTGTTATAAATAATTTTTTCTATGGGTGTAAGGGGTTGCTGCATAGTTGATCATTCCTCCATTATTTGCTTAGGAGCACTGAAAATATTACTTCCGATTTTTCTGCAAATGCTGGCCGGAGGGACTGCGTTTGCAGAAATTTATAGCGGAAGTTATATTTTCACCAGTGCTTAATAAGCCGGCTTATAATATTATTGTATTCCCCATGATTATTAAATGTTAATGTATTTTCTCATTTGCTTGAAGAAGAAATTATAAACCGATCCTTCATTAAAAGCTTTCACCTCCGTTTACAGGAATGTTTACTCCATTCAAAAACCGGGCGTTTTCGGAAATCAGGAACTCAACAGCGCTTGCAGCATCCTCGGTTGAAGTGAGCCTTTTCATGGGGTTTTTTGCAGCTGCCGCTTCCATGTATTTTGGGGGCAGGTAGCTTGAAAGACTTGTACGCATAAGCCCGGGGGACACCATGTTTACAGTGATTCCGAATTTGCAGAGCTCTGCTGCCAAAGCTTTTGACAGTCCCAAAAGTGCATACTTTGCCGTAATGTAATGCGGGATTTTTTCAGGTGGGACATTGAGGACAAATGAGGTCAATATATTGATAATCCTGCCTCCACCCTGGAGCTTCATTATTTTTGAGACTTCTCTGGTAAAAAGAAAAGAACCCCGTAAATTTACATCAATCAAATCCTGGAACATGTCCCATTCTGAATTGAGGAAATCGCAATACATAAAGGACGGACAGGCATTGTTCACCAGCACATCCAACCTGCCCTCCCGGGATAGGATGTCAGAAACACAGCCTGTAACCTGAGCTTCATCTCTTTGGTCGCATCTGACGGCGGTGGCGTTATTATACCGGGACGACGGACCCGAAGAACCTTCGCGGGAATATGAATAATATATTTTATACGTACTGTTTGATGAGAGCCTCTCAACAATTTTCTCTCCAAGCCCTCTGCTTCCTCCGGTGACCAGTATGACCTTCGATATCATTTATTATTTCCTTCCTTACAAATAAGCTTGTTCTATTAATAATCATACCTCCAATTATTTTAGGGATACCTTGGCATTGCCCCTTGCAACAATTCTGCCCGACTGGTTTTTTATAAGTATTTTCATTTTAATCATGTTCAATGAAAGTGCGGTCCCCTGCACTTTTTCAGTTACGGAGCCCGCAATTGTCACTGAGTCTCCGGCATATACCGGTGAGATGAAATCCATATTTTGTGAAAGCCATACAGAACCTTCTCCGGGAAGATACATTCCTATCAGCGTAGAAACAAAAGACAGCACCAGCATTCCGTGGGCGATTCTTGATTTAAAACCGTGTTTGAGGCAAAAGGCTTCATCCATATGAACCGGATTGAAATCTCCGGTGAATGCCGCATATGCGTCTATCATTTCAGCGGTAATGTCTTTTCGCATAATAATGCTGTCTCCCGGATTTATTTCTTCAAAAGAAATTCCCAAGCTTATTATCTCCTTATATACTATAGCGAAAACTTAATATTCCTCATATATAATATTAAAATATAGATAATTATGTTAACAGAAATGCACAGAGAATTTATGCTATTTTTTCAACCCTTTGAGAAACCCGGCAGTAACACTGTTAAAGCCGGTACCGGGCATTAACGGAATATTATCGGGATATATACGGGATGTTTCACTGGAATTGCTCGAAATACCCGGGCTTGCATCCAGCTTTACTTTTATTGCATCATAGTCATCTATACGGGTTTTTAATATCTCAAGCTCCGATTTGATTTTTGCCATATCGTTTTCCAAAAATTTGTCTCTGATGCCGTACTTGCTAATATCAAGCTCAAGCTGCTGCTGAGCGGCATCAAGACCATCCAGCCTTTTATACAATTCCCTCATGGCATTGCGCAAATCATTGATGCTGCCCGATAAAAGCTTTAACGTTTCGGCTATTGTCCTTCTGAGGCTCTCGGCTTCGCTGGCTTCTGCGAAAGCATTGCCGGAAGGAATATCAAGAAAGGCAAGCTCCGGAGTACCCTTAAAGCTTCCAGGGATAACCGATGACCGCACTTCATGTACTTTGCCACTTGTGTTTTGAATGTATGAAAAACAGGATAAATACTTTTCATCAAAACCATCAAGTTTTTGCTCCATATCCCAGTTGTTTCCGCCGTCATGTGATGTGCGGCAGGAAATTCCCGTTTTATCAGCCCAAAAAATCCTGATGCAGTCTTTTTCGGTGTATATTTCCGTATTGCAAAACGTCTCGTCCGATTCGGCAAGTGTAGTGCTTTCCCAGTCGTTAGCGCCAGGAATAACCTTGCAATGAATCAGACAATATTTTCCCTTTTCATTCCTTTGAAGGCAAAGGTGTACGGTGCCGGATAAGCCTGCTGCAGCGCATATTGGCGTCAGGTCTGAATGAGGAGAAGGAAAAGGCTGAAAGCCGCTCCATTTTAAAGAGCCGGTTTCATAAATTCTCAATCCGGATATTTTTCTTCCATCTTTCAAGGCTGTGTAGAATATGGATATTCCCCCGGAATTATCGGAAATCGCTTTGAAGGAGGGAAAATCGCTCAACTGGTCTATTGTCTTTGGTGTGACCGGGCTGTCGGAATCTTTCAGGTCCTGAAAGGTAAGATACTTTTTCCCGTTATATTCTAAAATATAGAAAGCATGGACCCCGTTTTCGCAACAGGTAATATAAAGCTGCTGCTTGTCCCCGGCATCCTGATTCCTGCTTCGGAGGATTGGTTTCCTGTTCCATGCTCCTTCCGAATATTTCATATAAATTATATTACCGTTATAATCCTGGTATAGTACATGGATGCCATTATACTTATCAAGACATGCGCTGAAGCCTTCCATGCCATTTCTGGCAGCAGGTGCAGGCTCCTGCCATTTTCCATCCTCCGACTGCCACCTTATAAGTATTCCATTGCCCTGGCTGTAATATAAATAAGCTTTTTTGCCTGTAGATAAGTTCAATATGTACTGTTTGCTATTCACATCAAACATTTACCATCACCCCTATTCATTATATGAAAAGGGGTTAAAGGTGTGAACACAGGTATCGTAAATCTATGTTATTCGGTTTTTACCAAAACTTATCTGCCATCTCCTTTAAAATAATTTCCGGAGATTCCGGTATAAAACTCAATGGCGAAGGGAATTGTTATACTAAGGACTTGGCTGGCAATAACTATACCAAGCATTCTGGCTGATTTTCTGTTCGGCTTCGTTGTCGTCGGCTTAGATACACAAAGTATCTGCGCCTCCATCCGCCTTGCCGAACAAAAAATCATCACGGAATCAGATGGCACATTTATTACCAGCCAAGCCCTGATCTTCAATTCCTGGTTTCTCATGCAAACAGGTATGCGTCTATTTATGAAGAAAATTTTATAAACATAATGACAATTATCTTCATTATGTTATAATAATATGGGCTATTGCGGAAAATCTTTCCTGCAAGCGCTTCTGTTAAAAGCTTATAATAAAATATACATATTAAATTGGAGGTAATATAATGGCAAAATTCATTTATTTATTTAAAGAAGGTAACGCATCCATGAAAAACCTTCTGGGAGGAAAAGGCGCAAACCTTGCCGAAATGACAGACCTGGGACTTCCGGTACCAAGAGGGTTTACAGTGTCCACTGAAGCGTGTACAAAAATTTATGCCGACGGTAAAGTGATTTCAAAGGAAATCGAGGATCAGATATACACTGCTCTGGCTATCACTGAAACAACAGTAGGCAAAAAACTCGGCGATCCGGTCAATCCTTTCCTTGTTTCCGTCCGTTCGGGCGCAAGAGCTTCCATGCCCGGTATGATGGATACCATCCTCAATCTGGGTCTTAATGACGTAGTTGTAGAAGGTCTGGCCAGGCTGACTGCCAATGAAAGGTTCGCTTACGACAGCTACAGAAGGTTCATACAGATGTTTAGCGATGTTGTAATGGAAGTGGACAAACCGAAATTTGAAAAAATTCTTGATGCAGTCAAGGAAGAAAATAAGGCGCAATACGATACTGATTTGACTGCAGCCAACCTCAGGGAAGTTGTCAGGAGGTATAAGGAACTCTATAAGAAAGAAAAAGGCGCCGATTTTCCCCAGGACCCCAGGGTTCAACTGATGGAAGCTGTGAAAGCAGTTTTCCGTTCATGGGACAACCCGAGGGCTATTGTATATAGAAGGCTCAATGATATACCGGGAGATTGGGGCACAGCCGTCAATGTCCAGGAAATGGTATACGGAAACATGGGTAATGATTCAGGTACCGGTGTGGCTTTCACAAGGAATCCTTCCACCGGCGAAAAGAAGCTGTACGGAGAATTCCTGATGAACGCACAGGGAGAAGACGTTGTTGCAGGCATCAGGACTCCACAGTCCATCGACCACCTCAAGGAAATCAATCCCGAGGCATACAACCAGTTCGTTACAATTGCTGAAACACTTGAAAAACACTATAAAGATATGCAGGATATGGAGTTTACGATTGAAAAAGGCAAACTTTTCATGCTCCAGACCAGAAACGGCAAAAGAACTGCAGCAGCAGCGTTAAGAATAGCTGTCAGTCTTGTCGAAGAAGGTATGGCTACCAAAGGTGATGCAGTGATGAAGGTTGATCCGAAGCAGTTGGATGCTTTGCTGCATCCCAATTTCGAGCCAAAGGCGCTGAAAGCTGCCGTTCCGGTAGCAAAAGGTCTTCCGGCGTCGCCTGGAGCTGCGACAGGCAAGGTTTTCTTCGAAGCTGCAGATGCTGTAAATGCTCACAAGAACGGTGAAAAGAACATTGTACTCGTCAGACTGGAAACTTCGCCTGAAGATATAGAAGGTATGCATGTTTCCAAAGGTATATTGACAGGCCGTGGCGGCATGACGTCCCATGCGGCGGTTGTGGCGCGTGGAATGGGTACCTGCTGTGTGGCAGGCTGCAGTGATATTAAGATTAATGAAGAAGAAAGATGCTTCTTTGACAGGAATGGGAAAAAATATCGTGAAGGCGAATGGATTTCTCTCGACGGTTCTACAGGAAATGTATACGGATCCCGGCTGCCTACGGTGGAAACTGAAATGACAGGTGATTTCGGCACATTCATGGGTTGGGCTGATGAACTCAGAAAGCTGAAGGTGAGAGCAAATGCTGATACACCCAAGGATGCGGCTACCGCTATCAAGTTCGGCGCAGAAGGTATCGGCCTCTGCCGTACCGAGCATATGTTCTTCGAGCCGGACAGAATCCCTGCAATGAGGGAAATGATCGTAGCACGCACCGAGGAACAGAGAAGGAAAGCTCTTGACAAGTTGCTTCCCATGCAGAGAAGCGACTTTGAAGGACTCTTCACTGAGATGAAGGGCTATCCTGTAACCATCAGGTTCCTGGACCCTCCGCTTCATGAGTTCCTGCCCCAGGCTGATGAAGACATAGCTTCACTGGCTAAGGAAATGGGCCTTGCATTTGAAGAGCTTAAGGGTATAGTTGCCGACCTCCACGAATTCAACCCCATGATGGGACACAGGGGCTGCCGGCTTACAGTTACTTATCCGGAAATCGCCGAAATGCAGACGAGAGCTGTCATTGAGGCTGCTATCAATGTAAACAGAAAGGGTATGAATGTCGTCCCTGAAATTATGATTCCGTTGGTAGGCGAAGTCAAGGAATTAAAATATGTTAAAGATATCGTTGTAAAAACTGCTGATGATGTTTTGGCAAAAGCGGGCGTGAAAATGAAATATATGGTCGGTACCATGATAGAAATCCCGAGAGCCGCCCTGACAGCGGATGAAATTGCAAAAGA
>VEPD01000379.1 GCA_012027035.1 Ruminiclostridium sp.
AAAAAGATAAATCTGAAACCCGGCGAAGAAAAGGAAGTCGCTTTTGAATTGGGGTTTGAAGACCTTTCATTGGTAGACCGGCATTTGGCTACTGTTGTAGAGCCCGGAGAGTTTGAGGTTATGGTGGGGAATCTCATCTCCAGGTTTGAAGTGGAATAGAGAGTAAAGACAGTTTGTATGACAATGAGCCTCTGCCGGCATGTTTATTGGCATATTTTAAAGTAGCGCTGCAAGCATATTGCCAAGTTCCGACTGGTAATCCGAAGCCTTTTTAAATATACCCAGCAGCTTTTCATAGATCTCCGCGTTCTCTTGCAAAGGTGATACAACCTCCTCTATTTGATGGACCTCGTCTATCTTTTCGAAATTACTCCATAATCCTGTTCCCACGGCCGCGACTGCAGCAGCGCCAAGAGCTGCTGCCTGCTGGTCCACATTGGATTTTACCACCTTCATCCGGTAAATATCGGCATAAATCTGTCTCCATAGGGCACTTTTACTTCCGCCTCCAACAATAAGCATTTCGTCACTGATTGATGTCATTTTTTTCAGTTCATTTAGACAGACCCTGAGTCCCATGGCAATTCCCTCCATGGAAGCACGGATAACATCGGAACGGTTATGCTTCAGGTCCAGACCCATAAATGCCCCACGTATATTTGCACTCCTATCCATGGGCATTCCGCCGCCCAGGCTTGGGTTAAACAGAAGCTTATTCGCTCCGACTGGAGACTTTGACGCTTCCTCCGTCATCAGATCATAAATATCAAGGTTGTTTTCTTCAGCTTTTATCATCAGGTCTTTCGCTATGTTATCCTTCACCCACCGGAAGCTGGTGCCGCCCGACGCTATGCAAAGCGCTGACGCAAACATTCCCGGCAGGACATGGGTGAAAACATAAGGACGTGTCCTTGCATCCAGAAGAGGTTTTTGTGATGATACTGCAATCCATGATGAAGATCCGAGAGAATTGTATACCCTTCCTTCCTTAAATGCTTTTGCGCCAAGAGCCATGCAAGAGTTATCCACACCGCCTGCCACAACATTTACGTCGCTGCCCAGTCCCATTTTATCTGCAATTTTCTTTTTAATTTTGCCGATCACCTGTGTTGAAGGAACAATTTCCGGTAGAATGGATGCAGGTATTTGACTTGCAGCTATCAATTCATCGGAATAATACCACTTTACCAGGTCGTAAACGCCGCATCCTGAAGCGTACGAAGGGTCCGTCGCGATTTTACCGGTCAGCAGGAAGTTGATATAGTCTTTTGTACCAATTACTTTATATATCTTTTTATACATTTCAGGCTCATTATCACGGTACCACATAATTTTAAATATTGTATAAAGTTGGGGCGGAAAACCATTTCCGGTTGTCAAATACCATTTTTCCTCATTATACCGGGACATAAAATCCTTTACCTGCCTGGAAGCCCGGCTATCCGACCATATTGGAGTACTGTCCCTGAGAAGCCTTCCATCAGCCCCTATAGGAACTGCCCCAAGGCTGTGACCGGATATTCCGCAGCAAACCACTTCTTTTTTGTCTATGCCTGATATACTCATAAGCTGCCTTGTGCTATTCACTACTGCGTCCCACCAGTCCGCAGGCCTCTGTTCATGCCATCCATGGTCCGGATAACCTGTATTGTACGGTATAAAAGCTGCAGCCAGACAATTCCCCTGGAGGTCATATAAGGAAGCTTTGTTTCCTCCGGTGCCAAGATCCCACGCAATAATTTTCTCCTTCATAACCTTTCATGCCCCCATCAAAAATATATCAATACCCGCTTCTAAGCTTTCCTTCATCGGATTCTACAAGTGTTTCCATACTTTCGCGCCTCAAAGCTTCATCCATTATTTCCTTTGTCGACCTGGTGCCCACTCTGACAGTTCCTGCCGCCCTTGCCGCCAGAACGGCATCGAGATCACGTACACCGCCCGCCGCTTTGACCCTGACCCGGGAATTGCATGTCTTTCTCATAAGTTTCAGGTCTTCAATGGTCGCACCCCCCGTGCCGAAGCCTGTAGATGTTTTGACAAAATCAGCCCCGGCCTTTTCACAAATCAAACATGCCTTTTCCTTAAGGTCATCCGTCAGATAGCAGTTTTCCAGTATTACCTTAACTATTGCTCCTCTGGAATGTGCAGCTTCAACCACAGCAAGTATGTCTTTTTCCACATACTCCATATCCCCGCCTTTAAGTCTGCCTATATTCAATACCATATCCAGTTCAACAGCTCCGTCGTCAATAGCTGCCAGGGCTTCAGCAACTTTAATTACGGTTTTGTTTGTTCCGTGAGGAAAGCCTATAACTGTTGTAACTTTGATATCGGTTCCTTTCAGTTCCTTTTTACAAAGCGATACATCACATGGCCTGACACATACTGAAACAACATTATACTTCCTTGCAAGCTTGCAATCCTCAATTACCTGTGCAGACGTCAGCTCGGGCCTCAATATGGAATGATCAATCATTTGAGCAATATCCTTTGCAGTTAATTTCACGAAATTTTGTTCATTACCT
>VEPD01000464.1 GCA_012027035.1 Ruminiclostridium sp.
AGCAAACTTGTCCAGCTCTGCGCACCAGTTGAATACAAGGGAGGTAGGCACCACAACCAAAGACGGAAGCCGTCCCCCTTCATTTTTTGCTGAAAGCAGCAAAGCAATGATCTGGATGGTTTTTCCCAGGCCCATGTCATCTGCCAGAATACCTCCCAGCCTATAATGGTCAAGCGTCTTAAGCCATTTGAAGCCGAATTTCTGATATTCCCTCAAGGCGCCTTTCAGATTCCAGGGAATTTTGAACTCCATGTCCTCCGGCTCCTTTATATTTTGTACAAACTCTTTGAAGGAATGGTTCCTCTCAATATTGTGAATGCCGGCGTCCCTAATGCTCTGATCCAAATACAACGCCCTGTATTTGGGTATCTCAAGATATTCCTTTTGCAGATCCTCCGCTGCTATCTCCATCTGATTCATCAAGCTGTCCAGTTGAGCCAGCTCCCTTGATTGCAGGTTTAAGAAGCTTCCATTTTTTAACTGGAAATACTTCTTCTTTTTAACCAGGGAATCGATGATCTCCGACAGCTCGGACCGGTCAATATCATCGGCATTAAAACTGAATTCAAGCATGTCGGTTTCATTGTTCAGCCTGAAACGTGCGGAAAAGGTCATGGACGGTTTTAGCTTTATATTTTTCAAGCCGCTGGAATAGAAAACCGAGGCATGCTCCTGAAGTCTTGGGACCAGCTGGAATACGAATTCATAAATGTTGTCCTCCCCCGATAAGTGAACTCTACCGTCTTTTACCTTGAAATCAGCAGATGCAAGGATGTCCAGTACGGCTTCTTCTTTAACGATATCTCTTATCAAAAGCTTTTCAGATTGAATTTCCGATTTCTCCTGGTTCATGAAAGGATAATAATCCGGCCGCCGTATATGAATTTTACGTCGGCGGTAATATCTTTTGAAATCCGGTCAAGATATACTTCGGCTTCAAGAGGGAGCTTCTCTATCATTGACTGAACCTGTTCGCTTATCACAAGCTTTCCGGCTTTTTCAGCATAAGGCAGTATTTCGGAAACGAACCGTTCCTTGTCCTCCTCGATAAATCTCAGCTTTCTGCCCTTCTGGTATATCATGGCCATATAAAAAGGCTTCAAATATTCCTGCTGCTGCCTGGAAATCCTGTGGATGGAACCGTTTGAGTAAAATAACTCACCGTCTGCGGTCAAGGGAAACATTGTACCTTCAAAATCAATGTTGAGAAGCAGGTCCGTCCCTTCCCGGGACAAAATAAATTCTACCGGTATATCCTGATGGATAACATTTATTGCAGCATGTTCATTCTCATAAATCCTGGCTTTAAATGGCCTGCCGCGGTGCAGTTCCAAAAATCGTTTCAAAGTGGTATCGGCCAGATAGGCGTATCTGTCCTTGAAAACGCTGGCTCTGCTTCCTCCTGGCGTTATACTGTCGGTAAGTTTTTCGGTTTCGTATATTTCCTTGAGCAGATCCATCAGCGCCAGGTCTGATTCTTCAAACTCATGCTTGAGCGGGGAATATGTAAATTTCTTGCTCATTACCATTTCTTGATTTTTTTCCATACACTCCATAAGTTTTTTAATATCTTTCACGATATATAGCTTATCCTGACCTATGCGCAGACTGAGTGCAGGAAACCCGGTTTTGTGTGAACCGCCGCCTTTTTCAAGCTCGAAATAGACTTCCAGCTTGATTGAAGAAGACAGGATTGACTGTCTTGTATTGAAAAAGGAGAAAATCTGCTTTGCAGCCTGCCTGAACTTCAGCTCCTTGAAAAAGCTCTGCCTGTCTTTTTCTTCAATGAGAAGAAGCACTGATACAATATGTTTGCAGCAGCCCCAGCCATCATCATATGCAGGGCAGGAACAGCTGGCGTTATCCAGCCTGCCGGCAGAGTCAAAAGAAAGACGCACATCATAAAGCTTCGAGCCCAAAACCGTAGCGCTGAACGATAGTTTTTCCTGGTTGAACTGGACGGATTTGATCCGCCTGTTTCTGAAATATTCCCTGCCTTTATTGTAACTGGCCATTGAGGTTCTCCGGATAATAGCCTCAGGGGTCAAGTCAAACATATTAAATCTCCTGAAATAAATTTGGGTTATATAACCGCATCATTATATTATATATCATTTTCAGGACTCATATAAAGGGGTATTTAAATGGGTGCAATTTTAAATTTTGTATCATATCATTTATTTATCGGATATTATTTGATATGCGGGCAGGTACCTTTTATTTGTAATATGGAAAGAATGTGAACTAACTGGGTGATGGGCGGACATGACTGCAAATAGATGCGTCATGTGGAGGAATGGCTGCAGGCTGTTTGTCCTGGCGAAACTCGAACGCGGTACCCCGGTGGAATACCCTATATACTTCGGCACGGATGCCGAAGACGCTTGCCCTGAGCCACGGATGGCGAATGGCAAGCGCCCGCGTTGGAGTGAGACAGGACATTACAGCCTGCCCATGACGAAACCTGATGCATAAGTTTGCAGCCATGTCCGCCCATCATAAGCTAATTTGCTAATTCACACTATACTGCTTATCGTACTATGATATTACACATTGAACAGCATTTCACCATATGTCGGCATCGGCCACAATTCAGCATCAATAATGACTTCAAGCTTATCGCCGTCCTGTCTTAATATTTCCATTGCCAGGAATACTTCATCCCTATACATGCATGCTTGCTTAAACGTATCGCCGTGAGAATTTGAGGTTTTGTCAAGCGCTGTTTCAAGCGCTGAGATGTTCTTCTTGAAAGAAGCGGCGAGAGCAGAGACTTCCATTAAAAGCTCATTTTGTGCCGATGAATCAACAGGCAGCCCTGTAGCTTTCAAGGAGTTTACCACATCTGCCATACGGCCGGTATAATTGATTGCTGTCGGCAGTATCTGGCGTTTTGCAATTTCCAGCATTGTCAGAGCTTCTATGTTTATAGTCTTTATATAATTTTCAAGGGCAATTTCATAACGTGCTCTTGTTTCAGCTCTGCTAAGAATATTGTGCTTCTCTATCAGTCTTATGTTTTTTTCAGAAATATATGTGGTTATTGCTTCCACTGTTGAACGGATATTGGGCAGTCCCCTCTTCCCAGCTTCCAATTCCCATTCATTTGAGTAGTTATTACCGTTAAAAATAATTCTCTTATGGTTTTTAGTGATTTCTTTCAATATCTTTTGCACTTCTGTTTCAAAATCCTTTGCATCTTCCAGTCTGTCGGCTATTTGGCCCAATTCTTCGGCAACTATAGTGTTCAGTATACAGTTGGGTTCCGCAATGGACGCGGAAGATCCTACCATTCTGAACTCAAACTTGTTGCCTGTGAATGCAAAAGGTGAAGTCCTGTTTCTGTCTGTCGAATCCTTGGGCAGGTCCGGAAGCGTCGACACGCCGATCTTCAGGAACCCTCCCTGTTTGGAGTTTTTTGCCCCGCCGTTGTTTTCAATCTGTTCAAGTATGTCTTCCAGCTGTTCTCCCAGGAATATTGATATGATTGCAGGAGGCGCTTCGTTTGCACCCAGTCTGTGATCGTTACCGGGTGTTGCCGCTGAAGCCCTGAGCAAATCCGCATATTCGTCGACAGCTTTTATTACAGCACAGAGAAATACAAGAAACTGCGCATTTTCGTGGGGCGTATGTCCCGGGTCAAGCAGATTCTGGCCATCATCAGTACCCATTGACCAGTTGTTGTGCTTGCCGGAACCATTAACGCCTGCAAAGGGTTTTTCATGCAGCAGGCAAACCAGGCCATGCCTTGATGCAATTTTTTTCATCATTTCCAAAGTGAGTTGTTTATGATCTGTAGCTATGTTGGTCGTACTGAAGATGGGAGCCAACTCATGCTGGGAGGGGGCGACCTCGTTGTGCTTTGTTTTGGCGGAAACACCGAGTTTCCAAAGCTCTTCGTCCAATTCCTTCATAAATGCCGATACTCTCTCTTTCAGAGTCCCGAAATAATGATCCTCAAGTTCCTGTCCCTTGGGAGGCCTGGCTCCGAACAGTGTGCGCCCGGTGAATATGAGATCCTTTCGCTTGTTATACATACCTTTATCTATAAGGAAATATTCCTGTTCTGGCCCAACCGTTGTTATAACCTTTGTGGCGGTGGTGTTTCCGAATAGTTTCAATACACGGATTGCCTGTCTTGAGATAGCTTCCATAGACCTCAGCAGAGGAGTCTTCTTGTCAAGAGCTTCACCTGTGTATGAGCAGAAAGCGGTTGGTATGCATAACGTGTCATCTTTTATAAACGCGGGTGATGTGCAATCCCAGGCAGTGTAACCTCTTGCTTCAAATGTGGCTCTCAGTCCGCCTGAAGGGAAGGAAGATGCATCAGGTTCGCCTTTTATCAGTTCCTTGCCGGAAAACTCCAATATGACTTTTCCATCCGCAGTAGGCGATATGAAAGCATCATGTTTTTCAGCAGTAATCCCTGTAAGAGGTTGGAACCAATGAGTAAAATGTGTTGCGCCTTTTTCAATAGCCCAATCCTTCATGGCGGTAGCAACAACTTCTGCCAGGGTAGAATTGAGAGGAGCACCTTCATACAGAGTTTTCCTTAAAGATTTATATATTTCCTTCGGGAGACGCTCCTTCATCATTGCTTCATTAAATACGTTTGACCCAAAAACCTCACTGATAGATACTTTTTTAGTTTCAATATTCATATTATTTTCCTTTCTTTAAAAAATACTTAATATACTTGTACGGCATAAAAAAAGACATATCGGAAAACCCCAAAACGTCTTTGTTTTTTAAGATTCGACTATGAATCATATTCTATTGTATACTGACTCTGTTTTAACCAATCTCTGGCAGACCTTCGATAAATTTGCATGCAACGCAAATTTATCAGACCTATAATACTACATAAATAATCTATTTGCAAGTTTATTTTTTATCTTAAGGCAGATTGGTAAAGCCCATCAAATAACGGTCACATTCCCGAGCGGCGGCACGGCCTTCGTTTATAGCCCATACGACAAGGCTTTGACCGCGGCGCATATCACCGGCGCTGAATACGCCTTTTACATTTGTAGTGAACCTACCATAGTCAGCCTTAACATTTGTCCTGCCGTCCTGCTCAATGCCAAGCTGCCTGATAAGTGACTCTTCGGGCCCCAGGAACCCCATGCATATCAAAACCAG
Organism: Ruminiclostridium sp.; assembly: GCA_012027035.1. Classification (GTDB taxonomy): domain Bacteria; phylum Bacillota; class Clostridia; order Acetivibrionales; family DTU013; genus MnB-11. The sequence goes on from VEPD01000464.1 coordinate 5,143, forward strand.
CTGCGCAGGCCAAACTTTTTCAGTCCCGGATATTTCAACGGTCACCATACGACCTGATTCATCCTTCTTCCACTCTATCTGTACCGTGTGAACCTCTTTTACCTGACCGTCAGTACCGCCTGCAATCTTTTTGGTCATAATGCAGTATTCACGGGGATCCCTGCCATATAAAGCCGCCGCTTCCTCCTGACCATAATCCATTTTATATACTTTCGGCCATTGAGGCCATGGATTATTGCTCTGTCTTTCATTTGGCGCCGCAGGCATTATTTCAAACTGTACGACGCTGCTGCAGCCATGCCGCAGTGAAGTAGCCACACAGTCGGTGCCTGTATCGCCGCCGCCGATTACAATGACATCCTTACCCCGGGCGCTTATATATTTACCATCTTCATGCCGCGAATCGAGCAAGCTTTTTGTGTTACGGTGAAGAAAATCAACTGCAAAATGAACACCTTTCAGGTCACGGCCTTCCACCTGGAGTTCACGGGGCTTTGTAGCCCCACCGCACAGCACCGCCGCATCAAAATCTTCGAAAAGCTTATTTGCAGGATAATTTTTTCCTACCTCCGTATCAGTGATAAAGCTGACTCCCTCTTCAGCCATCAAGTCAACTCGTCCCCGGACTACCTTTTTATCAAGCTTCATATTGGGTATCCCGTACATAAGAAGTCCGCCGATCCTATCTGAACGTTCAAAGACAGTCACAGTATGGCCAACTTTGTTAAGTTGATCCGCACAGGCAAGGCCGGACGGCCCCGAACCTACGACAGCCACCCTTTTGCCTGTACGCTTCTTTGGCGGCTCAGGCTTGATCCATCCTTCCTTCCAGGCGCGGTCAAAAATAGTGCGTTCATTATTCCTGATAGTCACCTGCGGGTCGTTAATGCCCATAGTACAAGAGCCTTCACAGGGCGCAGGGCAAACCCTTCCTGTGAACTCCGGAAAATTATTGGTCATGTGAAGGCGTTTGATTGCATCCTTCCAATGCCCTTTGAAAATCAGTTCATTCCATTCAGGTATGAGATTATTTACAGGGCAGCCTGAAGCCATGCCGTTAAGCAGTATTCCCGAGTGGCAGAAAGGTACGCTGCAGTCCATACAGCGGGAGCCTTGCATACGCTGTTTTTCCTCGCTTAAATGAAGGTGAAATTCTTCCCAATCCTTTATCCGGTCAAGAGGGGAGCGGTCAGGTGGGACTTCACGCTTATATTCCATAAATCCGGTTGGTTTACCCATAACACTTCCTCCGATTAATTGAATCCTGTTCCTCAGCTGCCGCTTACGCGGGCAAGATCACGGCTATTTGCCTCAAAAGCCGCCATAAGGGCTTCTTCGCCTGTAATACCGCTTTGCTCCATATCTTTTATCGCTTTCTGCATATGCTTAAAATCTTTTGGTATTACTTTTACAAATTTCGATACCGACTGATTCCAATGCGCGAGTACCCTTCTTGCCAGTTCGCTGTTTGTAAGTTCTGCATGTTTCTGTATCATTCCCCTGATTTTGTTGATTTCATCAATATCATTAAGTGTTTCCAGCTCTATGGATTTTGTATTGCATTTTTGACTGAAGCTTCCGGCTGCATCATATACATATGCTATGCCTCCGGACATCCCTGCTGCGAAATTACGGCCTGTTGAACCCAGAACTACAACGTTGCCGCCCGTCATATACTCGCATCCATGATCGCCTACGGCTTCTACCACGGCATCCAGGCCGCTGTTTCTTACGCAGAATCTTTCGCCCGCCGCTCCGCAAATATAGGCTTCTCCGCCTGTAGCGCCGTAAAAAGCGACATTGCCGATTATAATGTTTTCTTCCGGCGTAAAGGTTGATCCTTTTGGAGGATACACAACTATTTTTCCTCCTGACAAGCCCTTTCCCAAATAGTCGTTGGAATCCCCTTCAAGAGTAAGGGTGATACCGTTTGGAACAAACGCTCCGAAGCTTTGGCCTGCAGACCCTTTAAAATGGAGGCTTATGGTATCCTCGGGCAAACCGGCGGAGCCGTACCTTCTTGTAACCTCACTGCCTAGGATGGTACCAGCAACACGGTTTGTATTTTTTATCGGCACTATGGCGTTGACTTTTTCTCCTCTTTGAAGAGCAGGCTCGCATATATCCATCAGGATCTGATTGTCGAGTGTTTTGTCAAGACCATGATACTGGGTCGTCACGCAGTGACGGTCATCCTTTGTCTCAGGTTGGCAGAGTATTCCGGAGAAGTCAAGTCCTTTGGCTTTCCAGTGTTGCACAGCCTTTTTGGCTTCCAGTCTGTCCGAGCGTCCAACCATTTCTTCTATGGTGCGGAAGCCCAACCTTGCCATGGTCTCCCGCATTTCCTGCGCTATAAAGTACATGAAGTTAACTACATGCCGGGGGTCTCCTGCGAACCTTTTACGGAGCTCGGGATTCTGAGTGGCAACGCCAACGGGACAGGTATCCAGATTGCAGACTCTCATCATTACGCACCCGAGAACGACAAGGGGGGCCGTAGCGAAGCCAAATTCCTCGGCGCCCAGCAGAGCGGCTATAATTACGTCGCGGCCTGTCATAAGCTTGCCGTCGGTTTCAACAACTATACGGTTTCTCAAGTTATTGAGCATCAGTGTCTGGTGAGTTTCTGCAAGTCCAAGCTCCCAGGGGAGTCCGGCATGTCTTATGCTTGTTCTCGGCGACGCGCCGGTACCGCCGTCATAACCGCTTATCAGGACTACGTCGGCACGTCCCTTTGCCACGCCTGCTGCTATAGTGCCTACACCGACTTCAGACACCAGCTTTACACTGACACGGGCATTCTGGTTCGCATTTTTGAGGTCGTGGATAAGCTCGGCAAGATCCTCAATGGAATAAATATCATGGTGCGGCGGTGGTGAAATGAGGCCGACGCCAGCCGTTGAATGCCTTACGCGGGCAATCCAGGGGTAGACCTTGCGTCCGGGAAGCTGTCCGCCCTCTCCCGGTTTTGCACCCTGCGCCATCTTTATCTGGAGTTCTTTCGCATTCACAAGATATTCACTGGTAACACCGAAACGGCCGGATGCTACCTGCTTGATCGCACTGTTGCGTGAATCGCCGTTGGCGTCCGGAGTAAAACGTGCGGGGTCTTCTCCGCCCTCGCCGGTATTGCTCTTTCCACCGATCCTGTTCATTGCGATGGCAAGAGCTTCGTGCGTTTCCCGGCTGATGGAGCCATAGGACATGGCGCCTGTTTTAAAGCGCTTGCATATGGATTCTACCGGTTCGACTTCTTCAATTGGAATCGCATTTTCAGCAAACTTGAATTCCATAAGTCCCCTTAATGTACAAAGTCTTTGTGTTTGCTCATTCAATAGTTTCGAGTATTCCTTAAACGTGCCGTAGTTGTTTGTACGGCAGGCAGCCTGAAGATTATGGATGGTTTCAGGATTATAGAGGTGGTATTCTCCATTCGCTCTCCATTGATACTGGCCTCCGCTTTCCAGTACTGCGTTTTCTATCAGGTGTTGGCCAAATGCCGAGTAATGGCGTAGTGCAGCCTCCTTCGCTATAATATCCATATCAATACCGCCCACCCTTGAAGGAGTGCGGCTGAAGTATCTGTCAATCACCGATTGGCGTATGCCGACCGCTTCAAATATCTGTGCTCCCTGATAGCTCTGGATTGTTGAAATACCCATCTTTGACAAGATCTTTACAATACCCTTTACGGACGCTTTAATATATTTCTTCACGGCATTATCATATTCCATTTTTTCAAGAGAGCCCTGACGTATCAGGCCGCCAATAGTCTCATACGCCAGATAGGGGTAAATGGCTGAAACGCCATAGCCCAGCAGC
>VEPD01000396.1 GCA_012027035.1 Ruminiclostridium sp.
GCATTAGACTTACACCTTTTATTTCGGCTTTTTCAAGCAGGGATCTGGCAAGATCAACCTTGTCTTCTTCACAAATGGAATCGCCTATTTTATACCCTTTTGCTTTCAGGAAGGTATATGCCATCCCACCGCCTATAATAAGTGTATCAACTTTATCAAGAAGATTCTCAATCACAAGTATCTTGTCCGAAACCTTGGCGCCGCCCAATATGGCAACAAAAGGCCTAGCAGGATTGGAAAGCGCTTTGCCCATAACATCTATTTCCTTGCTGATAAGATATCCGCATACTGCGGGAAGATAATCGGCAAGCCCGGCGGTTGATGCATGCGCCCTGTGCGCAGTACCAAACGCGTCATTGACATAAATTTCCGCAAGAGTTGACAGTTCTTTTGCAAAAGCAGGATCATTCTTTTCTTCTTCCTTATGGAATCTGACATTCTCAAGCATCAGTATCTCGCCATTTTTTAATGCGGCCGCCTTGGCCTTTGCATCTGCACCTATTACATCGGACGCCATGATAACCGGTTTTTTCAATAACTCGGCAAGCCTTTCAGCGGTAGGTTTCATGCTGAATTTAGCTTCCGGACCGTTCTTTGGCCTTCCCAGGTGCGAAACCAATATGGTTTTAGCCCCCTTTTCAACCAGGTATCTTATTGTAGGGAGAGCGCCTACTATTCTCTTGTCATCGGTTATATTCCCATTTTCATCCAGGGGAACATTGAAATCCACTCTGACAATTACTTTTTTACCTTTTACATCGATATCCTCAATGGTTTTTTTGTTGTACAAAGCCATCAGCTTCATCTCCTTGATTTCTTAATAAATATTATTTAATAAATCTGTTCCCTTCCCTCCAGTTCCCAGTTCCCAGTCTCCAGTCTCTGATTCTTGATTCCTAGTCTCTGGTCTCTGCATTATAAAAGTCCACCCCGCAACCACTCACTTAAGGTAAGGGCTTGTCTGGTAATAAATGTGCCATCTGATTCCGTGATGATTTTTTTTTCAGTAAAGCGGATGGAAGCGCAGATACTTTGCGTATCTAAGCTGACATCTGCGAAGCTGAATGAAAAATCAGCCGGAATGCTTGGCGCAGTTATTGCTGGACAAGCCCTAAAGGCAAGAGTGAACCTTTTTAGTCTTGATAATATTAGGGGACAAGCATTCTAGAAACTAGATGCTAGATTAGAAAAATTTTTGAAGTTATCAATACCTTTTATCTCTAACTTCTAGCCTTTAGTCTCTAACTTCTGATTTCTAGCCCTGGTTTCCGGTTTCTAGCCTCCAGTCTCCAGCCTCTAGCCTCTAGAATCTACGCTGGCCATGTGGAGTATCAAATCAACAACCTTGTTTGAATAACCCCATTCATTGTCATACCAGGAAACCAGCTTAACAAAGTTGCCGTTCAATGCAATACCTGCGCCTGCATCAAATATGGATGTGCGCGGATCATGTATGAAATCGGTGGAAACAACGGACTCTTCAGTGTATCCTACTATTCCCTCCAGTTCATTTTCAGAAGCCTTTTTCACAGCGGCTTTTATTTCATCATAAGTAGCAGTTTTTTCCAATCGCACAGTCAAATCAACAACAGATACGTCGGCTGTAGGAACTCTGAAAGCCATACCTGTAAGTTTGCCGTTCAGTTCCGGAATAACCTTTCCAACTGCTTTGGCAGCTCCGGTTGAGGAAGGGATTATGTTGTTCAGTATGGAACGCCCGCCTCTCCAGTCCTTGTTGGAAGGGGCGTCAACCGTCTTCTGCGTATTGGTGGCCGCATGAACCGTAGTCATCAGGCCTTCCACTATACCGAAATTATCATTTATGACCTTAGCCAAAGGAGCCAGACAGTTAGTGGTGCAGGAAGCGTTTGAAACCACCGTCATATCCTTTGTGTATTTTCCTTGATTAACACCCATTACAAACATTGGAGCATCATTTGAGGGAGCGCTGATGACAACCTTTTTTGCTCCTCCTTTAAAATGCGCGGAAGCTTTTTCAACTGTAGTGAAAACGCCCGTGGATTCTACTACATATTCTGCTCCGCAGCCTGCCCAATTGATCTCGGCAGGATCCTTTGCTGCAAATACCGCTATTTCCTTGCCGTTGACTACCAGTTTGTCACCTTTGATATCAATGGCGCCTGTAAATTTACCATGAACCGTATCGTATTGCAACATATATTTCATGTAAGCAAGATCAATAAACGGGTCGTTTATACCCTTCACTTCAACTGCCGGATTCTCGATTGCCGCTCTGAAAACCAGCCGCCCGATTCTTCCGAATCCGTTAATGCCCATTTTTACAGCCATTTTTTAAATACCTCCCATAATTTTAAATGTCAGAACACCCTATTGCCTACTTTACATTCATGCTTAATAATTCATTAATTGGGTATGCTATTCCAAACCACAACCATTTTATATTATTTCATTTTGATTTACAATATATAAA
>VEPD01000479.1 GCA_012027035.1 Ruminiclostridium sp.
CTAAGTTTTTATGTCATTCTGAGCGATAGCGAAGAATCTCAATGCAGCTATGAGATCCTTCGCTCCGCTCAGGATGACAGGGTAAAACTATTTAATTCACTTATATAGATACTAGATATTTGGAAGTTGGAGGTTGTTATCAATACCTTTTTCTATATTCAGCCTCTCATTTCCAACACCCAGTATATCATATCACAAACTGCAACCGCAATCAGGTAATCAGGATTCAAATTTCATAGCGTGCGCAAGTAGGGACGGTTCTTGACTTGCGTAGAGGGTACATAAGTCAAGAACCGTTCCCACTTGTGAAATTATTTCTATTTCTTTCGTCTGATACCGTAAAGGCCTGTGGGTATAAGCCTAAGCCCAGAGATCAATATGGAAAATACCATAAAAAGCCCTATGTAACCGAATATAGGATATATTCCACTTATCAGTCTGGAAAAACCAAGAGTGGAAACCGGTATTGCCACAGCACATATCAATATTGCCAAAACTGGCCTGTTTATATGCAGTTTGCTGCTTACCCGGTCTACAAAACAAAATCCGGAGGTAACTGAGGATAATAACATGGCCAGCCACAAAATAACAGCGTAAAGAACACTAAGTATATTGCTGTAATCGCCGAGTATGCCAAGGACGGGAAGCTCCTTTTCCATAAGAAAAGGGCTGTAAAAATACAACGCGGCATTAAGTATAAAAGCTACAAAGCACAGAAGCATACCGCCAAGCAGTCCCCCTATCCTGCCGGTTCGTTTTGTTTTCAGGTATGGGAGAAGACTGCTCATAACTACTATGGACATCAGGCTGTTATAGCTTACATATATAAGAGCAGAAAAAAACCAGTTGTCCGTTGCATTTTTAATATATGTAACAGCATTGAATGCCGAGGTATCCCTGCTGGATATTATATAAAGTCCTGCAAACAGTATCCCTGTGACAAGTACAGGTGTTACGACCGTACTAAGGACAACTATCCCCTTAATACTTGTAAGAATGAAAACCATACTGATGAAGCACATGACAAGTATGGAATATTCCTCTGAAATACCCAGCTTTTCAGTAAGCACCCTGCCGGAGCCGGCAATCATAATGCAAAAGAGACAGAACATAAAAACAGTGACGGATATCTCGATTATCCATCCCGCAAACCACCCGAAAGCAGGGAAAACAAACTCATCATAGTTTTTTATCCTATCCCTGTAAACCCTGTCCAATACAATATAACCGAGAACCGAGAACAGGATTCCCGCTAAAACTATTCCATAAAAGCCGCCTTCATAATAGACGGAAAAAAATTGTAAAATTTCCTGCCCCGAAGCAAAACCGGCTCCAATTATTGTAGCCATATAGATACTTGCTACCTTGAATATGTTTTTGATTTCTTCAGACAAAAAAACAACCCCTGACACATAATAATATAATTCTATGTCGGGGCTGTTTTATAAATGCTACACCTATAACATTTGTCAATGCGAAGAGCTTACAGCGCGGTAACCTATTGCTTATTCCATTCGATATCCGGACTTATAGATTGCCGCGCTTCACTTCGTTTAGCTCGCAATGAAACAGGTGTTATTATTTCTATGGATTATTATGAGTGTTGCTACTTTTTCGCATTAACCGCATCTTCCAGGATTTTATAGGTTGCTTTCAAGCCTTCCACCCCAAAATCCTGTTTGTTTTTCTTCACCAGAATACCGGTGTACGCGTCATTTCTGAAAACATAATAGTAATTGGCATCCTTTGAGACAAGGTCAACCTTCATGGTCCCGGGAGCAGACTTCAAATAGTATTTTACGGTAACTTCCGGGGCGCTCATTGGTACATCACCCACATCAATCTCATCTAGCCCGATGCCTATCAATGCCTGGTAAAAAGTCCTAAAAGGCTGTTTATCGTCTTTGTCCTTCATTGAGGCATCCTTGCCATTCATTGTAAACTTATCCTTGTCGGTATCAGTCTTCCCTTCGGCATCCTTGTAAACATCAAGACCAAAGGTGGTGGTTTTCCTGTCCATAGTAAGCTCAATCTTATTCACCTGGTCGATATTCACGATATAGGCAAATATTTCTATTATCTCTTTTAAAGGTTTATCAAGGAAATTATATGCAGTTTCGCTGATAGTGAATACATCATTGGATCCTTCAAGTTTTGCATATACCAGGGAACCTTTTTCCTTTTCGCTTCCCAGCAGGAGCCTGTAATTAGCTGATGACGTAGAGAAATCAAATATATAAGCAGGGTTTGCCAGCCCATATTTTGAGAGGTCCGCCGGATTTTCCTCAATATATTCGGATATCGTTGTCTTTGTAAATGCATCTATCATTGGACCCAAAGCAGATGCATTCATATTGCCCTGTATCGGAGCCAGCATTTGCCAGTCAGCATCACCATTCTTTTGTGCTTTAAATAAATTGCTCCCTTTTCTGTCCATTGACACGGAAATAACATCTTCAGGCTTTAAGGTGTAAAGGGTCTTGTCTTTAAGCTCAAGCCTTTTCACAAGCAAGGTTTCAGCAGTATAGGTGTCTATAACATATACCTTGCCGCTGTTTTTAAGTTTTGCATAATAACCGCCTTTTGTAGGAGTCTCATCACCTATCTGCAGCGTTTTTTCAGTACCATCGGTAATTTTCAAGGTAATCTGCACAGGCTTGCCAAGACCATATAAGGAAAGATCCTTGGCATCCTCGTCAACCACCTTGTCTGCAATAACCGAAGAGGCATTGATCACAATACTGCTCAATTTGCTGGCGTCAGCCTTGAAATCGGCAGGAGACGCCAACTCCCAGTTTTTATCCTTTTTTGTAATTACAAAGGTACCTTCAGTATTTTCAACAGTCACCTTTTCAATCTTATCCGATGTATAATCAAGTATTCTGATGATATCCCGGGTATCCGATCCACTGCCATCAGGTTTCTTATTCCTGCTGATGAAATAGTAGGCCCCACCCAGCAGGGCTACAATAACAGCGAGGATAATTGCATTTCTGTATAATTTCATAAATGCCTCCTCCTCAGGAAGACGAACAAACCGATTCCCAGTATGATGAGCGGCAGTATTATTACAAGCACGATACCCATCATAGTGGCTTGCAGCTGGGTTATATTGATTTGAATCGCTTCATAGTTCTTGGTGGGCACTACGACCTCATCCTTCTTGTCAAACATCCAGTTCAATGATTGTACAAAGAATATAGCGCCATATTGGTAATAGTTTGCATATTGCCGGGATGATGAATCGCTTACGAATGTTGCATTACCCATTACAAGTATCTTGGATACCTTTTCTCCGCCGCTATTCTCTACAGCAACCGCAATATCAAGCGGTCCCTGCATGTTTTCGCCCCTGGAAGCGCTTGCAGGCTCACCTATTGCAGTATTGCCGGTCTTGATCAGGGATATGGGCTTTATATATTCCTTCGTATTCTTTAATATGCTTATACTTCTGGAATCCTTTAAAACTATCTGTGAACTCTGTGAGACAACTGCATTGCTGCTCACATCCAATAAAATCGTATACGGGTCATTTGCCGAATGCCTGTTTGCATCAGTCTCCTTTACCTTGTCATAATCAACAGCGACGTTATATCCGCTTAACAGTGAGTTGAAGTTATTGAAGTCCGGGTCGTTGGACAGGTAATCAAACATGAATACCGCCTTCCCGCCTGCCTTCAAGTACGCTTCTATAGCATCCCTTTCCGGCATGGAAAGATCATTTTTAGGAGATGCTACTACTACTATTTCAGCATCTTCCGGTATTTTACCGGCTGTGGTAAGGTTTATGGTTTTAACTTCATAATTGTTAGTCTCAAGAAATTGCTTAACCAATTTATAATCGCTGTTTACATCTATTTCGCTATGACCCTCGGTAAAATATACCACGGGAGTCTTTTCGGAAGAAACATATTTTATTGCCCCCGTAATCCCCTGCTCGGCATTGGAACCGGTCATAGACTGCTGGAAAGTCTGCTGGTCTGTCTGCACATTGAAAAGATCATAGTATCCAAGCTTTTTCTTTTTATCTTTTCCATTGATAGTGCTTTTTACAATAAAATCGTTCTTTGCCAGCTTCATTGTGTTTTGTTCATCAAGCTTTTTTATGATACCCGGATTCTTATCAGGATCAATATATTCTACTTTTATATGACCGTTTTTCCCATAAAGGCTGAGCAAATCCGTTACTTCCTTATATTGGGGATCAGTCTCCACACCTATTTTGGCGTCATCGAAAAGTCCAATGATGGTGACGTCCTGCTTGAGATCCTTCAGAACATTTCTAGTAACATCGGTTAACGAAAACAGCTTGTTTGCGGTGAGATCCAGCTTTACATCAGCCATTCCAACCAATACGTTCACCAAAATCGCAATACCCACTACAGCGGCTATCAAGATGATGGAATTTGAACCGTATTTCAAGCTTCTTTTGTTAAAAAACCTTTTAAATGCATTTATAATTTTATCCATTTCAATCACCCCTGACTCCAGCGTCTTTTTTCTATAATTCTAA
>VEPD01000046.1 GCA_012027035.1 Ruminiclostridium sp.
GAATCAACTTATACTCGCCATGACGCACAGCTCTTACGCAAATGAAAACAAGCATGAGCGGTTAAGCAGCAATGAACGTCTGGAGTTTCTTGGCGATGCAGTCTTGAATATTATCATAAGCGATCATATTTATAAGTATTACACTTCCTTACCCGAGGGCGAGCTTACTAAAGCCAGGGCAAGCATAGTCTGTGAACCGTCTCTTGCAAAATGTGCAAATATGCTTGAATTGGGGAAATATCTGATGCTTGGAAAAGGAGAGGAATATACCGGCGGAAGAACAAGGATATCAATATTATCGGATGCTTTTGAAGCAGTAATCGGATCCATTTATATCGATGGCGGTATGGAAAAGGCAAGAGAATTTGTTCTGCATTTTATGGAGGAAGCAATTACAAACTCGATAAAAGGCGCATCCTTTATAGATTTCAAGACACAGCTCCAGGAAGTAGTACAGAAAACAGGTGATCAGAAAATCCATTATGAAATAATCGAGGAGAAGGGTCCCGATCACGACAAGCTATTCACAATCCAGGTAAATGTAGCCTCCAGGGTTTTGGGATCCGGTAAGGGCAAAACCAAGAAGGAAGCTGAACAAAATGCTGCATCAATAGCTCTTGCCAGGCTTCAGGGAACACTTTGAGAAATGCATAGTGAAGGGTGAATCTCTATTATATTTGAATATGATAGAGGGAGCGGGTACTTTTAGAGCTAATTATATGCTGGGAGAAATATATTTCCGTGAAGGTTGTTATGAGCTGGCATACCAGGAGCTTGTCAGATCAACAAAAATATATGATGTTATGGATTTGGAAGGTGCAGAAATGCTTTACAAACTAAAAGCCCGAGGTCTGTGATTTAAATTCTCTTGACTTTTGCCGGTAATCTTCGTATTGAATAAACACGGATTTATGTTAAAATTAGACTGTGTATGAACTACATACTCAATTTAAGGCAGAGCATTTTAGGGAATCTATTCTCTGCACTTTACCGGAGGGTTATAATTGTACCTTAAAAGGCTTGATATACAAGGTTTTAAATCATTTGCCGAGAGAATAAGCCTGGATTTCAATTCAGGTATAACATCTGTTGTCGGACCAAACGGCAGTGGAAAAAGCAATATTGCCGACGCCATTCGATGGGTGCTTGGCGAGCAAAGCATCAAAACTCTCAGGGGAAGCAAAATGGAGGATGTTATTTTTTCCGGCACTGAACACAGGAAACCCCTGGGGTTTGCCGAAGTATCCATCACCATTGATAATTCCGACTTGAAACTTCCCATAGATTTTGGCGAAGTTTCCATCGCCAGAAGAATTTATCGCTCAGGTGAAAGCGAATACCTTTTAAACAAGGCACAGTGCCGTCTTAAGGATGTCACCGAGCTTTTGCTGGACACCGGTCTCGGCAAGGACGGCTATTCCGTCATAGGCCAGGGAAGGGTGGATGAAATCCTCAGCAACAGGTCGGAGGACCGAAGGCATATTTTCGAAGAAGCTTCGGGTATAATGAAATATAAATTGAGAAAGCAGGAGGCAGAAAGAAAACTGGAGCTTACAAAACAGAATCTATGCAGGATAAACGATATCATAACGGAGCTGGGAACTCAGCTTGAACCTTTGAAGGAGCAATCTGAAACAGCCAGAAAATTTCTCGATCTGAGAGAGAATCTGAAGGTACTGGAGGTAAATGTTTACCTGGAGAACCTTGCAAAATTCCGTGAAAAGCTGGACGAATATAAAGAGCAAAATAATATCATTAAAAACAATATTGATGCAGAGAATCTGAGCCTTAACGAAATCACAAGCGCCAACAAACAGAAAACAGATATGCTGAAAGACCTTGAAGAGAAGCTTGATGTTGCGAAGCAGCAATTTTACAATCTGGAAGGGACACTGGAAAGATGCAATTCGGAGATAAAGCTGAACAATGAAAAAATCAGCAACCTGACACGGAATATAAGCCGTTTGGATGAAGAAATCGCCGAATTCGGCAACAAGATAACAGGGTTGGATAAAGAAGAATCCTCAAAGCAAGGCAAGCTGGGATACCTTGAAAAGCAGCTCAAGGATTATTCTTCAAAGCTTCTGGAATACGAAGGGCAGATGGAAGAGCTCCTGAAGACCCTGAAAGAAAATGAAAGGCATATTGAAAACCTCAAATCCGGTATAATGGACAAGCTTGATGTGCAATCAGACAAGAAGATCCAGATCAATAATGTAAAGACCCACATCGAAGGCCTTATTAAAAGACAGAAGACTATAGATAATGAGATTTATCAGCATGTTGTGGAAAACGACAGAGAGACCATGAAAAAGGAGGATCTCTCCGAGAGCATCAGGCATGCGTCAGAAGAAATAAAGAAGCAGAAAACCAGGCTTCAGGAATTGGTAAACGAAAGAAATGAAACGGATAAAGTCCTTTCAGAACTGAAAATAAAGGAAAACAAATTGAAATCGGGAATCCAGTTCAAGGCTTCCCGGCACAAGCTGCTTTGCGAAATGGAGCAAAATCTTGAAGGCTATAACCGGAGTGTAAGGCAGATACTTCAAGCCTGTCATGAGTCGCCGGATTTCGGCAGGGGAATTCACGGAGCAATTGCACAGCTTGTCAAAGTAGACCGTAAATATGAAACAGCTATTGAAATGACACTGGGAAGTGTACTGCAAAATATTGTCACATCCACTGAAGATGAGGCCAAAAAGGCAATCGATTATTTGAAAGCCAACAAGCTGGGGCGCGCTACATTCCTGCCGATAAACTCGGTCAATGGAAAAAGCTTTGAACCAGGATTACTTGCCGGGATATCACAGCAGCCCGGTTTTTGCGGCGTCGCATCGGAACTGGTAGGCTATGATGAACGGTTTAAAGGAATAATATTAAGTTTTCTGGGTAAAGTTGTAGTTACTGAAAATCTGGATAATGCAATAAGTATGGCAAGGAAATATAGTTACAGCTTCAGGATAGTTACTCTGGATGGCGATATTATGAGTACCGGCGGTTCAATGTCGGGCGGGAGCCTTGAGAGCAGAAGCAGCGGTATTTTGAGCAGAAACAGGGAAATCACCGAGCTCGGACAGGAGCTTGAAAGTCTTCGTATTGAAGATAAGGAATTGGAGAAGGATATAAAACAGCTGATTGAGAGCATTGATGAAGTAAACAGAGAGATTACCGGCGTCGAGGGTGACATTAAAAATAACGAATTGGTTAAAATAAGGGATGAGAGCCATTTATTACAGGTGGAAGAGAATATCAGAAAAAATAGTGCAAAGATGGAAATGATAAAACAGGAAAGGCAGCAGCTGGGCCGTCAGCAGGCGGAGACCGGCAAGGAACTGGAGAAGTATGAAAGGGAATTGTCGGCAATGGAGGCTGAAATCCATGAATCCAAAAGGATTGTTGCAGAATACCAGGAAAAACATAAAGAGGACCAGACTGTTCGCGAAGCTTTGCATACGGATATTATGGATTTTAAAATCTCGGTGAATTCCATACTTGAAAGCATCGAGGGCGTGAAGGAATCTTCAGGCCGAATTGCAGCTGAAAGAGAAGCCCTGCAAAAAAGTATAAACCGGAAAAATAATGAAAAGGTAAAAAATCTTGATGAAATAAAAGATTTGAATGCGGCAAATGAAGGTATGAACAATATTATTAAAAGGCACGACGAGGAAAAAGCAGGAAGAACCTTTGAAATAGACAGGATTACGGAAGAACGCAAGATACTGGAAGAGGATCTGTACGACATTGTCAATAAGATAAATGAAATAAATAAAAGCATACTTCTGCTGCAGGAGGAATTAAACAGGCTGGAAGTAAAAAATGCAAAACTCGAATCCGATATGGAAGCCATGCAGAATAGAATGTGGGACGAATATGAACTGACATACTCAAGCGCCCTCCAACTGAAAAAAGAAATCGGAAGCATTACTCAGGCGCAGAAGAAGATAAACGAACTAAGAAATCAGATAAGGGAGCTTGGACCGGTAAATGTAGCTGCAATAGATGAATATGTGAAAACCAGGGAACGCTTAGAATTCATGTCATTGCAGAGAAACGACATGGAACAGGCGGCAGAAAAGCTGCAAAGGGTCATTTATGAAATGACTTCTATAATGAAAAAACAATTTCTGGAGCAATTCAGACTTATCAATGATAATTTCGGTATAGTGTTCAAAGAGCTTTTCAGCGGCGGACGCGCCCAATTGATACTTACAGATCAGGAAAATGTACTGGAAAGCGGTATTGAGATAGAGGTACAGCCCCCGGGGAAAAAGCTGCAGAATATGATGCTGCTGTCCGGAGGAGAAAGAGCATTTACAGCCATTGCTCTGCTGTTTGCAATTCTGAGGCTCAAGCCGGCGCCTTTCTGCATACTTGACGAAATAGAGGCTGCTCTGGATGACGCCAATGTATACAGATTTTCAGAGTATTTACGTAAGTATTCAATCCAGACGCAGTTTATTATGGTCACTCACAGGAAAGGCACGATGGAAGGCTCGGATATGCTCTATGGCGTAACAATGCAGGAGCATGGAGTGTCCAGGATAGTGTCAATGAAAATGGGAGAAAAGGTGGGATAGCATGGGCTTTTTTGATAGATTGCTTTTTGATAGATTGAAGGAAGGGCTGCAAAAAACAAGAAAAGGTATTACAGAAAAGCTGGATCAGTTACTGGTTTCATTCGGGGTAATTAATGAGGAGCTTTTCGATGAGCTTGAGGAAGTACTCATCGCTTCGGATATTGGTATGGAAACCTCAACGCGCATTTTGTCCGGACTAAGGAAAAAGGTAAGGGATAACAAGGTTACAAATCCGGCGTCGGTTAAAGGCCTTTTAAAGGAACAGCTTGAAGAGATGCTGGGCAGGGACAGTGCAGGGTTGAAAATAGAGCCGTCTCCCGCTGTAATAACCGTTATAGGAGTCAATGGAGTCGGGAAAACCACCTCAATAGGTAAAATAGCCAACATGCTGAAAAAGGACGGTAAAAAGGTACTTTTGGCCGCAGGCGATACCTTTCGCGCAGCTGCCATAGACCAGCTCCAGATATGGTCGGACAGGGTGGGTGTGGATATAATAAAACAGACGGAAGGTTCAGATCCCGCAGCTGTCATATATGATGCGGTACAGGCTGCAAAAGCCCGAAAAGCCGATGTATTGATTTGCGATACTGCAGGAAGGCTTCATACAAAAAAGAACCTTATGGAAGAGCTAAAAAAGGTATCAAGGATAATTGACAGGGAGATACCCGGGGCAAGTCGCGAGACGCTGCTGGTTCTTGATGCAACCACAGGCCAGAATGCAGTATCACAGGCTAAAACCTTCAGTGAATCAGCGGAAATATCGGGAATAATATTGACAAAGCTTGACGGTACTGCTAAAGGCGGAATTGTAATCGCAATCAGTTCCGAACTTAATATTCCCGTCAAGCTGATAGGTGTGGGAGAGAAGCTGGAGGATCTTCAGCCCTTCAACGCTAAAGAGTTTGTCGAGGCTTTGTTTGCGTAATCGCAATAAGAAATTTATAAACTTGAATAAAAAATTTATAGAATAGAGGTGCTTGGCGTGGTTTATGATTACTATCAGGAAAAAAACAGGAAGAGTTACAAAGGCCGGCTGATATTGGGCGCTGTGATCGCAGCTTTTCTAATATTGCTGATGACGGCCAACAAAATATATCTGGAAATAATTCAATTGGACGAGATAGGCGGTTTTTCCGGTATATATGTTAAAAATCTCATTTATAAGGCGATAACTTTTGCCGTATGTTTCGTCCTGATATTTTCATTGGTATATGTCAGTTCCTTACTGATTAAGAGGAACATGCAGGCTTATTTTAAAAAGAACGATTTGCCGCAAAGGAAATTCCCCAATTTATTGGTAGCAATTATTATAGCCTTTTTAGGTGCGTTGATTTCAAAAGATATATTCTTTTTAAAGATATTGAATTTCATGAACAGTACCGCATTTAACATGGCTGACCCCATTTTCAGCAAGGATATAGGGTATTATGTTTTTATAAGGCCCCTGTATATGTCGGTATACGGTTTTATTTCCTCTTTGTGGATATTTGTAATTGCATTTACCGTTGTTTATTATCTGGTGCTTTTTTCTTCGTCCTTTAGTACTCTTACTCTGGAAAACCTGAAAGTGAAAAGCGTAATAACCCACAATCTGATTAACATAGCCATATTCTTTATAATTAAAACCTTTTCATACCAGTTACTCAAGCAGGACATCCTTTTTGGAAATGTTTACGGTGACGTAACAGGCGCGGGATATGTAGGGGTCAATGTCTGGCTCAAGTATTTCGCGGCAGCTCCGTATTTACTCATTGCAATTGTAGTTGTTTCCCTGTTTTTTATCCGGAAGGATAAATTGAAGGCTGCGGCGCTGGCGATAGCTGTTTTTCCGGTAGTCTGGATACTTACCATCGTAATATCCTTGTTTGTTCAAAAATTAATAGTTTTACCAAATGAATTTGATTATGAAAAAGAATATATTGCCAACAATATTACAGAAACCCGTAAGGCATACAGCCTGGATAAGATTAAAACCTATGACTTTCCAAGCACACAGAAGCTGACGGCAGAAATAATCCAGAGGAATCTTGATACAAAAAACAACATCAGGATAGTGGACATTCAATCCACCCTTGACAGCAACGTGCAGCTTCAGAGCAATACCGCATTCTATTCCTTCAATGATGGAGATATTATAAATTATACAATTAACGGCAAAGCAATACCCGTTTTCATAACTGCCAGAGAAATTGACAAGAACAAGCTGCCTGATAAAACCTATCTTAATACTACTTATAGATACACCCATGGTTACGGGCTTGTAATGAATCCGATAAATAAGCTGACCAGAGACGGGCAGGTTGACTTTATTTTAAGCGGACTTGTACATAAATCGGTGGATCCTGATCTAAAAATATCCAGACCTGAAATTTACTATGGTGAATTGACGGAAGACCATGTCATCGTCAATGCAAAAGGCCTTGATGAAATAGATTATGACGGCACAAAAACCACGGTTTATAAGGGGACAGGCGGAATCAAGCTGAATTTTCTGAACAAGCTTTTGTTTTCTATTAAATATAGTGATTTCAAGATGCTCATTTCCGGATATACTTCCAACTCCACATTATTGCTGAACCGTGAGATAATAAGCAGAGCACAGAAAGCCGTCCCTTTCCTCGCTGTAGACAGGGATCCATATATCATTCTTGCCGATGACGGCACATTAAAATGGGTGCTTGATGCATATACCACTACGGATCAGTATCCGTATGCACAAAAATACAGCGATGTCAATTATATAAGAAATTCCGTTAAAATAGTAATAGATGCATATGACGGCAAAGCCACTTTCTACATAATTGATAGGGACGATCCCATTATAAAGACCTATGACAGGATTTATCCGGGTATTTTCAGCAAGGAAAAGATACCGGATTCCATCGCAAAGCATATGAGGTATCCTGAAACGCTTTTTAAAATTCAGACTGAAATGCTGAATAAATATCATATCCTGCCTGATAAGGTTTCAACCTTCTACACGCAGCAGGATTTGTGGTCGATAGCCAGATATTCGCCCGAAAAGGGATCCGCCAATCTGACTCCGATTGAACCATATTATAACATGATTAAGCTGCCGGGCGACCTCGGTAAAAATGAAGAGCTGGTCCTGATGAGGCCTTTCACACCTGCCGGTGAGTCTAAGCACAATATGGTCTCGTGGCTGGCTGTCAGGAATTCTACTGAAAACTACGGTGAAATGGTATTGTTCAATTTCCCAAAGAACACCAATATATTCGGGCCAAATCAGGTAGAGGTCAAAATCAACCAGATTGACAAGATATCGACGGATATGACCCTTTGGGGACAGAGCGGATCTGACGTCTATAAAGGTAATCTGCTGGTAATACCCATAGAAAACAGTGTGCTTTATGTTGAACCAATCTATATAAGATCTGCAGGCTCATCGTCGATACCCGAAGTCAGAGAGATTGTAGTAGGTTACCAGAACGAGGATGAATTCAGGTACGGTATCGGCACAAATCTTGATAATGCGCTTGCAGACCTGTTTAAAGGTGAAATCCCTGCAATACCGGATGTTGAAAATAAGCCGGGAACGGCAGAAAAGCCGCAGCAGCCCGGACAATCTACCGTTGACAGGCAGAAGCTGGATGAAATTACAAAGAAATATGAACAGCTTAAAAAACAGTTGGATGAACTGGGTAGTTTACTGAATGAATTACTGAAATAAGGTTCCAATTAATAACAGGGGGTAAAATTTTTGTATAGAGAAATTGTTGTCGAGTGGATATAGCAGTATAGGATCATTGCAATTATAAAAGGCGTCGGAAGCCATTATATCAAAAATACTGTAAAAGCTTTGTTTGACGGTGGTATTAGAGTTGTTGAAATCACATTGAATTCTGCCGATGCATTAAAGAGCATAACCGCTGTCAGAGAAACAATGCGGGGTAAAATGGTTTGCGGCGCAGGTACGGTAATGACTGATAAAACCATAGATGACGCCGCTGGCGCAGGTGCGCAGTTTATCAGCTGCATACATTCCGATTCCAGAATCATTGCGAAAATCTCTGAGTTGGATAAGGCAATTATTGCCGGAGCATTTACGCCGACTAATATTATAACGGCAAAGGAATTCGGCGCGGACTTCATAAATATATTTCCTTCCATTACATTGGGGCCTGATTACTTTAAACAGATAAAAAGCCCATTTTGTGATCAGTTTTTCTTTGCTGTAGGAGGTATCAATACCGAAAATGCCGCTCGTTTTCTTAAAGCCGGCGCAGGTGGTATCGGAATAGGCAATAACCTCGTGAATCCCAGATTCATAAGGGAAAATAATTTTGATGCGATTAAAGAGGCAGCAGCCAAATATGTTGAGATTGTGAAGAGTTTTATGTAATCAGTTATTTCAACATGCTCAATAGTATACCGGCAGCTACGGCAGACCCTATCACACCAGCCACATTCGGCCCCATGGCATGCATCAGAAGGAAGTTACCGGGATTGGCCTCCTGGCCGACCTTCTGGGAAACTCTTGCTGCCATCGGTACCGCTGAAACACCGGCTGAACCGATAAGAGGATTTACCTTTCCTCCAGTCAGCCAGTACATCACTTTGCCGAGCAATACGCCTCCGGCCGTACCCAGTGAAAATGCAAAAAGACCCAGAACGATAATTCCCAATGTACGGGGCGTCAGAAAGTTTTCTGCTTTTGCTGTCGCACCTACCGATACGCCAAGAAATATTGTGATTATATTGATCATTTCGTTTTGTGCAGTTTTACTTATTCTTTCCACCACTCCGCTTTCCCTGAACAGATTACCCAGCATCAACATGCTTACGAGCGGTGCTGCATCAGGCAGAAAGAAGGATACGAGGATTGTGACGAATATTGGGAAGATGACCTTTTCCAGCTTGGATACCGGCCTTAGCTGCTCCATTACAACTTGTCTTTCTTTTTTTGTGGTAAGAAGCTTCATAATAGGAGGCTGTATAATAGGGACCAGCGCCATGTAGGAATACGCAGCTATGGCAATTGAGCCAAGTAAATGCGGCGCCAGGTTGTTTGTTACAAAAATAGCGGTCGGGCCGTCGGCTCCTCCGATAATTCCAATAGCGCCTGCCTCTTTGGGAGTGTAGCCCAGCAACACTGCGCCGATAAAAGTAGTGAATATGCCCAATTGCGCAGCGGCGCCCAGCAAAAGGCTCTTCGGATTTGCAATCAAGGGGCCGAAGTCTGTCATGGCGCCGATCCCAAGAAATATCAGCGGTGGATAAATGCCCAATTTTACGCCTTGATACAGATAATATATCAATCCTTTTTCATCATATGAGCTTAAGTTCGCAAAAGGAAGATTTGCAAGCAAAACACCAAAGGCAATAGGCAGCAGCAGCAGCGGCTCATATTTTTTTACTACGGCAAGATATATAAGCAAGCAAGCGACAATAATCATAAGATACTGAGTCCATTGGCCTCTTACAAAGCCTGAAGCATTTACAAGATCAGCTATGGTATTGGTAAATTGCCAGAACATTGTTTACCTTCCTTTCAGAGCTTTTTGGCGATTTGCTCAAGACGTCCGGCTCTATTCCATACCGGAGACGACTGTTCTATACGCCTGAAAGATTTTATTCTAAGGCTGCATTGAGACTCAGGCGACATGCCGGCTTTTATTGCAGCCATCATAACCGATACAAGCTCTTCATCCGGTCTGCCAAAAGCGGGTATATCCAAATTCATATCCTCATCATCATCAATTTCAAGAATGGAAGCCTCGTCTTTAGTAGTATTTTTTTTAGCTCGTCCGTTCTTTTTAACAGCCAGAAACTTTGTACTTATGAAAATGATAAATGACAGTAGAATCAGAGCGATAAAAACAACAGTCATTCCTACAAAGGTTAGATTTAGTGCCAGCGGTATATTATCCATTATTGCCTCCCTGCAGGTAAAAAAAATCTCTTCTGATAAATTTACCACTAGGATTGTTCCCAGTCAACCAATAAATAAAATTTTAACAAAAAATATAATATAGATTAGTTCATTTAGGAGTACCGAAAATATTACTTCCCGTTTTTCTGAAAATGCCCCGCAACGGACTGCATTTTCAGAAACCCATACGGGAAGTTATATTTTCGTCAGTACTTAATATATAGAGAGATTCAGGTAATCCTCTTGACAAAAGGGATTATTAAATTTAAAATAAGGTGTAAAGTAAATAAGCTTTACACCTAAGTTTTTGAGATATACCTTAAAAGCGTGATTTGCCGGTATCCTGAAGGAGCACGATGCTCCCGGGAGTTTATTGAGGTGTCTATGGATGAGCTAACCGAAATCAGCTTGCTGCTTGATTTTTACGGACAACTGATCACAAAGCGACAGTTTGAGATACTGGATTTGCATTACAACAACGATTATTCCCTGGGCGAAATAGCAGAGCAATTGAATATCAGCAGGCAGGGAGTATATGATAATATTAAAAAAGGGAAAGCCGCTTTGAACAATCTTGAGGAAAAACTCAAACTGATAGGCAGGTTTTCAGAACAAAGGAATAAGGCAAAAGTGATACTGGAATTACTGGATGGTATAAGCATGAATATACTCCCGGTAAAAGAGGCACAGAAGCTGGAAGAAGCAAAAAAGGCAGTCGTCGAAATAATGGAGGATTGAAAATGTCAATTTTCGAAGGCTTATCAGGAAAACTGCAGGAAACCATGAAAAAGTTCCGAGGCAAGGGAAGAGTTACCGACAAGGACGTCAAGGAGATGATGCGCGAGATTAAACTGGCGCTTCTTGAAGCCGACGTCAACTTCAAGGTCGTCAGGGACTTTATAAGCAAGGTATCCGAGAGGGCCGTGGGGCAGGATGTGCTTGAAAGCCTTACACCCGGGCAGCAGGTAATAAAAATAGTCCATGAGGAATTGATCAATCTCATGGGAAATGCACCGGCAAAGCTCACTTTTTCATCCAATCCGCCAACAGTGCTTTTGATGGTAGGCTTGAACGGCGCCGGTAAAACCACTACTTCGGGCAAGCTTGCAGGATTATTGAGGAAGCAGGGTAAGACCCCCCTGCTTGTTGCCTGCGACGTTTACAGACCCGCTGCAATCAAACAGCTGCAGGTAGTTGGCAGCCAATTGAACATTCCTGTATTTACTATTGAAAACAGTATGAATCCGGTGGATATCGCAAAGAAATCCCTTGAACATGCAAGAGTGAAGCTCTATGATATTGTAATAATCGATACGGCGGGTCGTCTGCACATAAATGAGGAATTGATGGACGAGCTGGACAATATTAAAAAAGCCATACGGCCCCATGAGATTTTATTGGTTGTAGACGCCATGACAGGGCAGGATGCCGTCAACGTAGCAGAGGGCTTTGATGAGAAATTGGGAGTTGACGGTATTGTACTTACAAAGCTGGATGGCGACGCCAGAGGCGGCGCAGCATTATCAGTAAAAGCCGTAACCGGGAAGCCTGTTAAATTTGCCGCTATAGGTGAAAAGCTAAGCGATATAGAGCCGTTTTACCCGGACAGAATGGCGTCCAGAATTCTTGGCATGGGCGATGTACTAAGCCTTATTGAAAAGGCCCAGGACATCTTTGATGAGAAAAAGGCTCTGGAAATGGAAAAGAAAATGCGTACCCAGCAGTTCACGCTGGAGGATTTTCTTGATCAGATGCAGCAGCTTAAGAAGATGGGACCGCTGAACCAGGTGCTGGGGATGCTGCCGGGGATGAATACCAAGGCATTGCAGAATATTGACGTTGATGAAAAAAAGATGTCCCATGTAGAAGCAATCATTAAATCAATGACAAAAAATGAAAGAAACGAACCTAACATTCTAAACGGCAGCAGGCGTAAAAGAATAGCTGCCGGAAGCGGGACCACCATCCAGGAAGTGAACAAGCTGTTGAAGGACTACGAGGAAATGAAAAAGCTTTTAAAAATGATGGCGGACCAGGGACGGCGCGGTGGCAAAGGCATGGGTAAATTCAAGATGCCGTTTTAGCAGATTATACAATGGCAGAGTAATCTGTTTCAGAATTCAAAGCAACAATATCTGTTCTCTGATTTCTGTTTTCTGATCTCTGCATTTCTGAAAGGAGGTGACAAAATGGCGGTAAAAATCAGATTGAAGAGGATCGGCGCCAAGAAGAACCCTTTTTACAGGGTAGTGGTTGCTGATTCAAGATATCCCCGTGACGGTAGATTTATTGAGGAGATAGGGACCTACAATACTTTTAAGGATCCGGCAGAAATCAAGATAGACGGAGAAAGAGCTGCTGCATGGATCAAAAACGGCGCACAGCCAACAGATACGGTAAAATCCTTATTGAAGAAAACAGGCGTAATTCAATAGTTTGATATGTTTAGTATGCGCGGGAGGTGCAGTTAATGAAAGAACTTCTCGAAACAATTGCACGGGCTCTCGTCGATTACCCCGACGAAGTATCTGTGAATGAAGTTGAAGGCGATAATATCATGATACTCGAGCTTAGAGTATCAAAGGAAGACATGGGTAAGGTGATAGGCAAGCAGGGAAGGATAGCCAAAGCTGTCAGAACTGTTGTGAAAGCTGCTGCTGTTAAGGAAAACGTGAGAGTTGCAGTTGAAATCGTTCAATGAAAAGGCGAGAATGAAAAGGTGAGCCGGTACTACAGCGAAAGTAATAATGATTTATTAATGATTTCGCTGTAGTATTATGCACCTTCGATTTTAGACAGGATATAACGTACAAATACTTCAGCTTTATCAAATTATTATTTGTCGTTATATTTCCATGAGGTATTCAAATGTATGAGTATTTACAGATAGGTAAAATAGTAAATATACAGGGAATCAAGGGAGAGGTAAGAGTGATTCCGCTTACGGACAATCCTGGCAGGTTTGAAAAGCTGGATTGGCTTTATATTGAAAAAAACGGCATAAATGATAAATACTATCTGGAAGGCGTTAAGTATCTAAAGAATCTAGTGATATTGAAGCTTAAGGGAGTCGATAATCCCGAGACCGCAGAAGCGCTGAGAGGCTCATTTTTGCTTATTGACAGAATAAATGCAGTCAAGCTTGCTGAAAACAGCTTCTTTATATGTGATCTTATAGGAATGAAAGTAGTTGATGAGAAAGGTAAATTTCTTGGAAAGCTGGATAACATATTACAAACAGGCAGTAACGATGTTTACGTTGTAAAGAGCGAAAATGGAGGGGAAATACTGCTTCCCGCATTAAAAAGTGTTGTCAGGGAGATTTCCATTGCAGAAGGAAGAATGCATGTTATTGTCCCGAAAGGATTACTGGATGATGAAATTTGACATACTTACTGTTTTTCCTGATTTGTTTACTGCAATACTTGGAGAAAGTATAATCGGAAGAGCACAGGAAAACGGTCTGATAAGCGTAAATGCGGTAAATATCCGCTCTTTCTCCAGGGATAAGCATAAAAAAACCGATGATTATCCATATGGCGGCGGAAATGGAATGGTAATGCTTGCACAGCCGATATATGATGCATATATGTCAATTGTTGGAAGCCTTGATTATAAGCCCAGAGTCATTTATATGAGTCCGCAAGGAAAAAAGCTTGACCAAAGCCTGGTGGAGGAACTATCGCAATATGAGCATCTGATCCTTCTCTGCGGGCACTACGAAGGCGTTGATGAAAGGGTGCTGGAAGAAATTGTTGACGAAGAAATATCTATTGGCGATTATGTCCTGACAGGTGGCGAATTGCCTGCTATGGTACTTATTGACGCCGTCTGCAGGACAATCCCGGGAGTACTGTCCAACGAGAATTCGTATTCCGAAGAATCACATTGCGGCGGCCTTCTGGAATACCCGCAATATACGAGGCCGGTCGAATTCAATTCCAGGAAAGTTCCAGACGTACTAATGTCAGGACATCATGCTAATATTAAAAAATGGCGGAGGCAGCAATCTTTGCTGAGAACACTGAGAAAAAGGCCTGATTTGCTGGAAAAATTTGCTTTGGAGCCTGAAGACCGGAGTTTGCTGAGTGAAGCAGTAAAAAAGATTTAATATATTTTTTAAAATTTAGTTTTAAAATTTAAAATACACTGTTTGGAAAAAAATATTTACAATATTCACAACGCTATGATATAATGGTCAGCGTGCGTAGTACGGGCGGTCCTCTGAGGTTTTAAACGCTCATGAACGTCCTGGAAGGAAGGAGGAAAAACAATGGATATTATTAAAGCAATTGAGCAGGAACAGATACGTACCGATTTGCCGAAGTTGAGCATTGGTGATTTTATTAAGGTTCATCTAAAAATCAAGGAAGGTAATAGAGAAAGACTCCAGGTATTTGAAGGTACCGTGATAGCAATAAAAGGCACCGGGATCAAGGAAACTTTCACAGTAAGAAGGGTTTCCTACGGAGTCGGCGTAGAAAGAATCTTACCGGTTCATTCTCCAAAAATCGATCATATCGATATTGTTAGAAAAGGCAAGGTAAGAAGGGCCAAGCTTTATTTCCTGCGTGAAAGAGTAGGTAAGTCTGCCAAGATTAAAGAAAAGCTTCAAATTAAGGAAGAATAGTTTTAGCTGATATGAAAGGGACATAATGTCCCTTTCATATTTTAAAATTCTGCTTTATACTGCAGGACGAAAGAATTCAGGAGACTCTATAAATACCCAAAATTGCAGGTGAGCAAATGAATATTAATTGGTTTCCGGGCCACATGGCCAAAACCAGAAGACTGCTGGCGGAAAATCTGAAGTTCGTTGATATGGTAATAGAACTGCTTGATGCAAGGATTCCGCTCAGCAGTAAAAATCCTGAAATAGACGCCATTTTAAACAACAAGCCGAGAATAATTGTTATGAACAAATCCGATCTGGCGGATGAGTCAATTTCGAAGGAATGGCTTAAATGGTATCATTCAAAAGGTCTTGCAGTTGTTTTTATCGACTCAATAAAGGGAAATGGTATAAATCTGCTTAAATCCAAGCTCAGGGAAATGATGAAAGAGCGTATGGAAAGAGACAGGCTCAAGGGCAGGATATTCAGGCCAATACGAACTATGGTGGCTGGAATCCCCAACGTTGGTAAATCTTCATTCATAAACAAAATCGCAGGGAAGGCTGGTGCGGTAACAGGGGACAGGCCGGGAGTCACACGGGGCAAACAATGGATCAGGGTTAACGAGGAAATAGAGCTGCTTGATACGCCGGGAATATTGTGGCCTAAGTTTGAAGACAGGGAAGTGGCTTTGAATCTTGCGTACACAGGCGCTATAAAGGATGAAATCATGGATACTGCGGAAATTGCGGCGTCTCTCCTTAAAAAACTTAGCTCTGACTATCCTTCAGCCTTAATGGCGAGGTTCAAAATCCAAACCCTTGAAGGGCAGACCGGGTTAATGCTGCTTGGGGCTTGCGGAAAAAGCAGAGGCTGTATAGTATCCGGCGGTGAAATAGATTTGCAGAGAATTGCCGCCATAGTTCTGGATGAATTCCGCGGCGGAAAAATAGGCAGGATTTCCCTGGAAAGACCCACAAAGGAGGCCTGGGACAAAATATGAAAGATAATGCCAGGCTGCTTATGAAGCAGGAAAAGGAAAAGATCGCTTTGGAAGCTGAGTATATGCGATACCGCAATATGTGTATATTTGAAGAAACCGCATACGGCGAGGGCGTGAAAATAATAGGAGGTATTGACGAAGCGGGCAGGGGACCTCTGGCGGGACCTGTTGTGGCTGCCTGTGTAATTCTATCAAGAGATACATTTATAAAAGGGCTGAATGATTCTAAAAAGCTAACCGTCGCCAAACGGGATATCATATACGATGAAATACTGGAAAAGGCTGTTGCTTTAAGTACTGGAGTTGTAGACGAGAAATGTATTGATGAAATAAACATCCTGAATGCAACAAAAAAAGCGATGAAATCAGCAATAGCTTCCATAAAACCGGTTCCTGAGCTTCTGCTCATCGATGCTGTAAAGCTTTCAGACGTACCTGTAAGGCAAATACCTATCATAAAAGGCGATACGCTTAGCGTTTCCATAGCAGCCGCTTCAATCATTGCCAAAGTAACAAGAGACAGAATGATAGACGAGCTCGACTCGCTTTATCCGCAGTATGGTTTTAAGCAGCATAAGGGTTATGGAACCGAGGAGCATATAAAGGCTATAAAAAAATTCGGGATTTGTCCGATACATAGAATAAGTTTCACAAAAAATTTTATTTGACAGGGTACAGTTTATGAGGATCAATACCGTTATTGCCGAACAGTCCATAACTACTAAAGGACTGGCCGATATTCCGGGAAAGCTTGATATAGGCGATGTAATCAGAGCCAAAGTACTCGAGATGGCTTCAGACTATATGATACTCAAGTTATTTGACGGCACTGTCTTCCATGCTGCGACCTTATCTGAAATCGATACTGCCCCCGGAGAGAGCCTGGAGCTTGTAGTAAAAAGTAAGGACGGTGGGAATTTAGTCCTTGAAACAGTAAAAAAAGATACATCCGCTATGGATAATCCCCATAGTGAAGAAATAAAACTGCTAAAAGATGTAAATATAAAACCTGATATCAAAAATATACAGCTGGCCGGTGAAATAATAAAAGCCGGTTTCAATACATCAAAGGAATTATTCGAAAAAGCCTCACGGCTTCTGGACAGATTCGTATCTCTTTCACCTGAAAAGGCTGTATTTCTGTCTTCAAAAAGTGTTCTTTCCGAACCTCGCGCCATAAATACAATCATCAAGATTATTGAAGGTGATTTAAGGATTGGCAGTCAGTTGGAGGAATTATACTCCATTATTTCGATGCTGTCAGAGGATAAAAACATTGAAAAAGCAATTACAGGCGGCCAGGAAGTATCAAAAAAGGGAGCGCCTGCTGCAAACGGCCAGGAAATGCCCAAAAAGGAGATGCCTGCTGAAAGCGGCATTAGCAAAAAAATTTTCAAGCAAAATAATGTGGATTTATTTGATGAAGGTTTAATGAAATCACCGCAAATAGCTGCAGATTCAGATCTAAATAAGACATTGGATAGAAAACAGGGCAATACTGTTTCAAAAGGAGTGCCTGAGGCAGGCCTGAAGGAAACCGATATTTATAAAAATTCAGACCCTGATCAAGATATTCTTTTGTATAACAAGAAAATCGAAAATACTAAAAATGAAAATAATATTGAAAATAATGTGAATGGAAATAATAGGAATGAGATCGGCGAACTGGCGAGTAAACTTAAGGAATCCTTCAAAAGCATGTTTATCAGGATAGATTCTGAAAATCTTTCCTCTGAACTGGATGCTACAAAAATATATAAGGATATTCTTGATAAGCTGGAAAGCATCAAACATATCAATCAAACGCTGAATCTGCCTGAAAAGACTGAAATTGCAGCAAGAGTAAACAATATAGAAGAGGGCATCAAGCTTCTGAATCAGATAAGTACAGATTATAACTATGTTCAGATACCTTTGAATATCTCAAGCCTCAATACAACAGCCGATCTTTATATTATGAAAAGGAACAGGAGTAAAAAAGGAATAGACCCTCAAAATGTAATCATGCTGATATCTCTGGATACCCGGAACCTTGGCAGGATTGAGACATTGATGGAAGTTAGGGGTAAAAATGTAGGGATTAATTTAAGAGCTGAAGAACAAAAAGTGATCGGCTTCCTCCGGGATAATTACAGACACCTATTCAGCAGCCTGATGGACAAGGGCTACAGGCTTGTCGATGTAAAATACAGGCTGCTTGAGGAAAGGATAAATCCGGTCAATGTAGTGAGTGCAGTCAAAAAAGTGCTTGAGGATGGTAGAATATCTGTGGATTTCAAAATATAACGATAAAATCAAGTATGGACTGAAGATTTTTTTTAACAGTGAATGGCAATTCTTACTGAAAGGTAAAATAAAGTTTTATGGAAAAAAGTAATAGAAAAAAAATAAAGGAAGCTGCAGCTCTCCGTTATTCACCGGATAATGACATTGCTCCCTCCATTATCGCCCTTGGCAAAGGGAAGGCTGCCGAAAGGATTATAGAGGCTGCCCGTAAAAGTGATATCCCGATATATGAAGACAGGGGTCTGGCGCATACTCTGAATGCTCTCCGCATCGGTGATAAGATACCTTCTGAGCTTTATGAGGTAGTAGCGCAAATACTTGTGTTTATAAGTAAAGTGGATTCAAGCTATGGAGAATTATATGAATCAAATAAAAAAGGATAATAAGCGAAGCTTCGGTAGTTTGGGTGAG
The DNA here is from genome assembly GCA_012027035.1 of Ruminiclostridium sp. Lineage (GTDB taxonomy): Bacteria > Bacillota > Clostridia > Acetivibrionales > DTU013 > MnB-11. The sequence goes on from VEPD01000046.1 coordinate 18,784, forward strand.
GAACTGGCCTGCGGGTACCTTGCAGCAAATGGCTATAAAATAGCTGAGAAAAACTACAGAGTCGGAAAAATGGGTGAAATCGATATAATAGCTTCCGACAGGGAATATATTTGTTTTATTGAAGTAAAAACAAGGGCAGGGAATGCATTTGGTACACCCAGTGAGTCTGTAGGCAGAAAAAAACAGGAAAATATCAGAAAGCTTGCATGGACTTATCTGAAATTTAAGCATTTGACTGAAATGCCCGTTCGTTTTGATATTGCAGAAGTTACCGGCAAAAAGAGAGACGGTTGCTTTATACCGGAAGATATCAATCTGATTAAAAATGCTTTTTAGTATCTGTATGGGAGGGAAATATGGTAATAGTTGATGCGCATTGTGATAGCATTACAGGAGCAATGGATAAGAATGTAAACTTATATGGAAACGATCTGCATTTTGATCTCCAGCGCATTAGCGGAAATTGGAACCATGTGCAGTTTTTCGCGGCATTTGTGGATCCCTTGGAATATAAGGGTTTTGAGATGCAAAGACTGATCCGGATATTGGATTTCTTCCAGCAGCAGGCTGAACAGTTTGGCGACTATATTGCCATTTGCAGAAACTTTACGGAAATACAGGGGGCATTGGACAGCGGACGGTTGGCTGCAATCATATCTGTAGAAAATGGGGGAGCGCTTCATGGCGATTTGTCTGCATTAAGAGTGTTCTACCGGCTCGGAGTGAGAAGCATCTGCCTGACATGGAATTTTGCAAACGAAATAGCGGATGGTGTGAAAGACAGCGAGCATGGGATGGGGCTTACAGCCTTCGGAAAAGAAGTGGTCGCCGAGATGAACAGGCTGGGAATGCTGGTGGATGTATCCCATTTATCGGAAAAAAGCTTCTGGGATGTTATGGAGATTGCAAAAGCCCCTGTAATAGCTTCTCATTCAAATTCCAGGGCAATATGCAGCCATCCCAGAAATCTTGATGATTTACAGCTTAAAGCTATCAAATCAAGCAATGGAGTCACAGGTATCAACCTGTATCCTTTTTTTCTGAATAATACAGAACATGCTGCAATTGATGATATTATCAGGCATATTGAGCATGTTGCAGCTGTTACGGGAGAAGACCATATTGGTCTGGGGGCTGATTTTGACGGGGTCGAGTGTCTTCCCGAAGGCATAGGAGGCATACAGAACATAGGCAGGATAATAGAAAGACTGCTGATATTAAACTATTCACAAAGCTTTGTAGATAAATTTGCAGGAGGCAATTTTTTAAGAGTCATCGGAGAGGTCATGAGATAGAAATACCATAAAAAGCTTTAAAATATAACAAGAGCCCATGATAATCTACGCTACAGCCGATATGGATCCCTGCATACCTATAAACAATCTTTCGACTGCCCACAAGCATTACAAAACCCAAACCGACCTTTGCTCGACTATCAAGAGTACCTTGGAAACCATATGCAATCTTTCGACTGCATATGACCACCAGTATTTTCAACTGCCCGTCCCAGGTACAGCTGCAAAGCACTGCAGCAGGCCTGACTCAAGTATTTCTACCTGTCCGGGGACTGCCGCTGTTTAACAGGCAGGCTTAGGAGGGAAGGTATGATACCTGCGGAACCCTTGATAATCTTAGCTCGAACTTTACAAATCCTTTTCGACCATACTGCAACGGAATAATCAGCTGTGAATACCTAAACTACGGGTATGAAGCAGCTTCAACCGCTGCAATAAAGCCTTGGAAGACCTGTAAAGCTCTTCTCTCCGACTGATATCAAGCCTTGATTAAAGCAAACAGACCTGGTATCAATCTTTGACCGAATATTACAGAGCCATTTCAGACCCTGCAGCATTCTTGGCTCAACTATCACGAACCCTTGTGATAATATTGTGCCCGTGAAAAAAAGTAATACACGTGGAATATTGTGGGTTTCCATAACTATAAATGAATAGCATCTCCTTTATTCTTGCATAATAAAAGATTTATTGAAGTAAATTAAATAATATTTGAATTATTTTATCTATTAAGTTGCAAAACTATAAGAAATATAATAAAATACTGATAATGAATAAATGGCTTAAAACGCTATTCAACCGGGAGGTACAGATGAATAAATTTAACGGAATGAAAAAGGAAGAGCTGCAGGATTTGCTTGCTGATTTGAATAAAAGGTACGATGAGTTTGTTTCCCAAAGACTTAAGCTTGATATGTCAAGAGGAAAGCCCGGGGCCGACCAGTTGGATCTTTCAATGAAGATGCTGGATTATCCTTCGGGAAGTGATTGCTGCAAGACTGCGGACGGTACCGATTGCAGGAATTACGGCCTTGTCGACGGAATTCCCGAGGCAAAGGCCTTGTTTGCAGAAATGCTGGAAGTATCGCCAAAAGAGATTATTATAGGTGGAAATTCAAGCTTGAGCATGATGTATGACTCAATAGCCAGAGCCGTGATGTTCGGAGTATATGGCGGGTCGAATCCCTGGGGCAGGCAGCCCGCAGTTAAATTTCTTTGTCCAAGCCCCGGATATGACAGGCACTTTGCCATATGTCAGCTTTTTAACATAGAAATGATTACAATAGATATGAAGCCTGACGGTCCGGATATGGACATGATAGAAAATCTTGTATCAAAAGATGAAGCTATAAAAGGCATCTGGTGTACTCCCAAATACAGTAATCCTGATGGAATTACATATTCTGATGATGTGGTGATGCGCTTTGCCAATATGAAAACCAGGGCGGATGATTTCAGGATATTCTGGGATAATGCCTACGCTGTACATCATCTTACCGACAAGCCCGACAGATTGTTGAATATCATGCGGGCATGCAAGGATGCGGGGAACCCGGACAGGGTATACGTTTTCAGTTCGACTTCAAAGATTACGTTTCCCGGCGCCGGAATAGCTGTAATGGCGGCTAGTGAGAACAATACAGCATTGATAAAGAAGCAGCTTGGAATCAAGACCATAGGTCCAGATAAAATAAACCAGCTGAGACACGTAGCTTTCCTTAAGGATATGAAGGGTATCGAAAGCCAGATGAAAAAGCATGCTGAAATACTTAAGCCCAAGTTTGATATGGTGCTGGATATTCTTGAAAGCGAGCTTGGAGGTAAAAGCATAGCATGGTGGAACAAGCCCAACGGAGGCTATTTCATTAGTTTCAACACATTACCTGGGTGCGCAAGGGAAGTTGTAGCAATGGCGTCCAATGCTGGTGTGGCAATGACTCCTGCCGGAGCAACCTATCCGTATGGCAGGGATCCTCAGGACAGGAACATCAGGATTGCACCTACAATGCCTCCGGTATCTGAGCTTAAGAAAGCCATGGAACTGCTTTGCGTATGTGTTCAGATTGTAAGTATAAAAAGGATTTTAACTCTTTAAAGTTGACAGCATACCGGTGGAGTAATATAATTGTTTCGGGTTCCATCTTCGGATGGATACCTTGAATCAATCTCATATTCATAAAGATTTGGCGGGATTTTTATAATCCCGCACTTTTTTTATGGTATAATATATATGTTATTATATGCAGAAATTGGAGGTAGGCAATTTTGAAAAATACTTATGAGAGTCCCTTTAATGCCAGATATGCCAGCAAGGAAATGCAGGAGCTCTTTTCCAGCGATATGAAATTCAAAACCTGGAGAAAGCTATGGATAGCTCTTGCAGAAGCTGAAATGGATTTGGGGCTTAACGTCACGCAGGAACAAATAGATGAATTGAAAAACTTCAAGGATGATATAAACTATGAAATAGCTGAGAAAAAAGAGATGGAAGTACGTCATGACGTCATGGCGCATATACATGCATACGGTGAACAATGCCCAAAAGCGAAGGGTATAATACATCTTGGCGCAACGTCCTGCTATGTGGGCGACAATACGGATATCATCATAATGGCGGAAGCCCTCAAGTTGATTAGGTCCAAGCTTGCAGCCGTTATCAATATCCTTTCGGATTTCGCCTTTAAATATAAAGACATGCCAACACTCGGATTCACGCATTTTCAGCCTGCTCAGCCTACCACGGTAGGAAAAAGGGCCTGCTTATGGATGCAGGATCTTTTGATCGATCTGGAAGACCTTGAATATGTGCTTTCAGGAATGAAACTGCTTGGAAACAAGGGAACTACCGGAACACAAGCAAGTTTTCTGACCCTTTTTGACGGGGATGGCAAAAAGGTAAGGAAGCTGGAAGCATTAATTGCCGGAAAAGTCGGCTTTGATAATGTTTACCCGGTATCAGGCCAGACGTATACCCGCAAACAGGACAGCCGTGTTCTAAATGTTTTGAGCGGTATAGCCCAGAGCGCATATAAATTCAGCAACGATTTAAGGCTTCTCCAAAGCATGAAAGAAATAGAAGAGCCTTTTGAATCCAAACAGATCGGTTCTTCAGCCATGGCATACAAACGCAATCCTATGCGGTCCGAGAGAATATCATCCCTTGCGAGATACGTTATCGTTGACGCTCTAAATCCCGCCATTACCGCTTCAACCCAATGGCTGGAAAGAACCCTCGATGATTCGGCAAACAGGCGCATAAGCATTCCCGAAGCCTTTCTGGCTGTAGACGCGATTCTGAACATTTATATGAATATAAGCGACGGGCTTGTGGTTTATCCAAAAGTAATAGAAAAGCATGTTATGGAAGAGCTTCCCTTCATGGCAACTGAAAATATACTGATGGAGGCAGTTAAAAGGGGAGGGGACAGGCAGGAGCTTCACGAAAGGATTAGAATCCATTCCATGGAGGCTGCAAATCAGGTAAAACTTTTTGGCAATGCAAATGACCTTATAGACAGAATTGCTGCCGATACTTTGTTTGGAATGAGCTTTGATGAAATCATGTCTGTCATGGAGCCCGGTAATTATATCGGGAGAGCGCCGCAGCAGGTTGAGGAATTTATCAATGAACACGTTTTACCGGCACTTTCAAGTATTCAAACAATTGAAATCAATGCTGAGCTTAAAGTATAACATTTGTCGAAGTATGAAAATATTCTTAATAAAAATCATCTTATAATGTTGAAATAAGATGATTTTTATATTAAAATTAGTTAAGATGTAATAATGTGCTGCTATGCTAACATTAAGGTTTTTGTTCAGAGGGAGAAAAAAGATGATTAACAAGTACAGTAGTGTTCCTCTATATTCACAGTTGAAAACCCTGATTATAGATAAGATCGAAACCGGTGAATATGGAGAAGAGACAAAAATCCCTTCAGAACAGGAATTGTGCGAGCAATATGATATAAGCAGACCCACTGTCAGGCAAGCTGTCAGTGAGCTTACAAGCAGCGGATATCTGTATAAGGAAAAGGGGAAGGGTACTTTTGTAGCAAAAACCAAATCCAAAATTGATATTAAAAGCTTTACAGGCTTTACCGATTCAATTCTTGACAGTCAGGAGCCCGGGCAGCATAATATAATTTCACTAAGAAGCATAAACAGCAGCAGCTTAAAGTGTCTGGAAGACATATTCGTTTCTTCCGGTAGCAACAATCAGCAAAACAATTTTGCCGAGATAAAATATATTGTTACCCAGAAAAATGATGTATTGTCCTACAACATTTCATATATACCTTTGGGTTTTTTCCCAGGGATCATTGAAGATATAAAAGCCAAAAAGCCTTCATACGAAATCCTGAGGGGAAAATATCCGTTACTGCCCGTCAAGACTAAAAGTACTATAGAGATCGTATATACAGGTCAGGAGGATGCACAGTATCTTCACGTACAGACCGGAAATGCGCTGATTAAGATTGATAATATACTTTATTCAAAAAGCGGACAGGTTGTTGAATTTGTTGTTGCCAAATACAAGGCCGACAAATGCAAGCTGATGTTCGAAAACAACAAATGATTCCATCAATTTTCACTTAATTCTGATTCCCCAGATTTTACTGCCTCTGGTACCTACGACTATCATGTCGTCATATACGGCGGGAGAACCTTCCACATTGGCTTCAAGGGGAAGAGAATCAAGCTTTTTACCTGTAGCGCCTTCGAATAGATTCATATAACCACCGGAATCACTGAGTATCAAATAGGATTTGCCTTCTTTGGTATAGATAGCTACAGGAGAGCTCCAGCTATA
>VEPD01000047.1 GCA_012027035.1 Ruminiclostridium sp.
AGAATCAATGTACAGCTTTGCCGACGAAGGTGTTCAATTTCGCCGCCGCAAGTGTACAACTTCCGCGCCGCAGGGTGTTCAACTAATGCGTTGTATTCAAACAGGTAGAAATGGAGACACCCCATAAGCTATTGGAGAAGGTGAAAGAAGTTTTAAGTGATGAATATCGGAGTGGCAAACCCCCAAAATTTACTCCGGAACAGATGGCATGTATTATTGATTTATCTTTGCAGAACCCACAAAGTGTGGGAATACCCATGATCCACTAGACTATCGATGCACTTCGAGATAAGGCCATCGAGTTGAAAATTATAGAAAGCATCTCTTCACGGCAGGTAGAGCGTTTTTTAAAAAGGAGGCAGATTTAAAGCCGCATCAGTACAAAGGATGGCTAAACTCTCATGATAGGTTGAAGGATCCTGAAGAATTCAATGTAAGGGTAAAGGAAGTCTGTAAAGTATACAAGGAAGCCCCCTATTTGGAGGCGGAAGGGATTAAGGTATTATGCATTGATGAAAAAACCGGGATTCAAGCGCTCGAACATAAGTATTCCTCGAAACCTATGAAAATTGGGGAAGTGGAGAAAGTTGAGCAGGAGTATGTCCGGAGAGGTACGACAGGTATTATTGCATCCAGAAATGTAGCTACAGGAGAGATTGTTGCTCCCTTGATTCAACCGACCAGGACGGAAGAAGATTTTATCCTGCATATAAAAAGCGTGATTGAAGAATCTCCGGAAAGCAAATACATACTGGTAATGGATCAACTCAATATACACAAATCAGAAGCTCTTGTGCGATTTATTGCTCAAAGGAATGGAACTGGTGAAACAGAACTTGGTGTAAAAGATAAAAGTGGCATTTTAAAGAACATGGAAACCAGGGCACTCTTTCTTTCGGATAAAAGCCATGATATACGGATTGTATACACGCCCAAGCATTCTTCGTGGTTGAATCAAATAGAAATCTGGTTCAGCATAGTCACAAGAAGACTTCTAAATAAAAGGGCAAGTTTCAGATCCATAAAAGACCTCGAAGATAAATTGTGCGAGTTTATTGCTTTTTATAATGAACATATGGCAAAGCCGTTTAAGTGGACATATGCTGGAAAGCTTTTGCAAGCATAGACAAATAGTATATGCCTGAATTTGCAAAATGGAATAATATAGAAATATCTTGGTAGTAATGCAGTTAAAGTTTGAAATTATGCATCAAAAAAATTGAGTATATTTTGCTTATATATGGGGGGTTATGTATGCTTATATCTTTACCTATTAATTACTATGCAAATGGTTATGCAGTTGCTGATGGAGCAAGCTGTGTAGATTTACCCATAGCTGTGGCATCAGGATTATATGATTATGAGAACTACTATTACTTTCTTTTTTATCATGTCATTGAAAATAACTGGGGAAATCATAGTAATGATTGGTTTTACAAACTCAATTACATCTTAAACAAAATGGGATTGGTATTAAAAGCAAATGAAGTAGATACATCAGATAAATTAATTTCACTTATTAAACAAAATATTGATAACCAATGTCCCATTATTTTGCCTGTAAATTATAGTTCACTATTTTATAGTGGTAATTATCTCGAATTTGACGGAAGTCATTCTTTCATTATAAGTGCGTATGATACTGATAAACCAATTATTGGAATAATTGATTCAAATTTTGCAGATCATGGTTTGAAATTGGTTAATGAAGGTTATACATTATATAAACTTTATATAAAGCATGATATGATAGTAGATATTTGGTCTTATTCGAATGCTATTTTTAGTAAAAATAAATCCTTTTTTAATAACAAACTTTTTTCTATAGAAAAGTTTGATCAAACAAGTATTACTGGATATAATGCTATAATTCTTGATTTTCTTAAAAACTATTCTGCTGATAAAAGTAATTTTGCAGATATTATAATGAATAATAATACAATTGAAAATAAAAATGCTGATATAGTTTTTGAGGGTTTAAGAAGGACTTTTTATGGGCCGATAAAACTTTTGTTTGATATTTTTGAAAAAGCATCTATAAGTTTAGATGATTCTAAAAAAAAGCTAACTTTAGAAAAATTTAAAAGTGAATACATGGATTATAGAAATGGAGTAATATCAAAGTTGCAGGCTGATATTTTAAGAGGTAAGAAACTAGATAAGGTAACTATACAGAATTTAGCTAATAATATCATATTAAAAGACCGTGAGTTATTTTTACATGTTAAAGATTATATGGGTTTATTAAATTAAAGCTGAAAAAAGTTGAGGTGCGATCGGAAAGTCATATAGTTTAGCAAGTGTAAATCCCCTATAGTTAGGGACCAGTAACGAGTCTTTGACCCATACCCGATTGGAGTATTATAAGCAATTTTATGTTTAAATGTAGACAGTTAGGTAATAGGCCCGTAGCCTGTAAGGCATGTGATTGAGCCTCATAACTCAAAATTAAGCCCCACGCAGGGCGCGGGAGAACGGAATAGGAAAAACCGATGAACATGATTTTATAACCTCTGGTATGTTTTATTGCTCGTATGTCTCGGTAGTGGAATATTTTCGGAATCAGGTTTTTGCTGGTTTAAAGTAAAAACCTTGGAGTGGTTTATTATCAACCACTCGTTGAACGGGTGGTTACGCGTGATTCTACATTAGAGGATTTGGCTTGTACAGACCTGTTTTTTTATATGCTCATTTAATTAAGCGGTTCTGCACTAGAGAGTTTGATATTATAAAGGCACTGAAGAATGAGGTATTCCAACTTGTTAAAAAAATTGAGAAACTCAATAATACATTAAAAAAATCAAATATTGAGTATGACCTATTAAGTGAACCATTCTTCGGGAAACGCTAAATTATTTTTTAATGGAGGTAATAATATGTCAAAAGAAATTGAAAACAAGATAAGAGCCGTTTTGAGAGAAAAATATGAAGTGGATAGTGCGGAGGATAAACTATGTACTACTGATGATTTGTCAATCGTAGGAATCAACTCTGTAAGCTTTATAAAGCTTATTGTATCATTAGAGGAAGAGCTTGAGATTGAATTTGAAGATGATATGCTGGATTTCACTAAACTTAATACGATTAGGAGTTTGGTGGGGTATATAAAGGATAAGTTAAGTAAAAAGTTGGTAGAAGACTCTCTTTTTTAATGTGAATGGTGGAAGGCTGTACATTCTAGCAGTCTCTCCGCTTTGACGACTTAGTCTTTATATTTTAACAATATCATTCAGGATCACATGATGAATAGGTAAACTTTGTGCTAACACGTAAAATTGGTAACTGCTCATCATAAAGTTGGTAGGCTATATGATTTCGACAAGAACTTCCCTATGGAAGCCACAAGAACATTATATATGTTCAGTTCCGGCACATTTTCAATTTACCATTAAATAAAGCTAATCTGAATAGCAGTTGTTAGTTATTGACAATGGAACGGAATTAATTTACTATATCTAGTAAGTGCTATTTTTTGGAAGGGAGATAAAAGGATTAATTATGACTGGAATGCCTTTTAAGTCCAATATTCAGTTCTTATTCAAATATCTAAATACACAGAAATTAAAGCTGACAATATTGGCAGTTTTCTTATTGAGCCGAATAGCCTTACAGATATACAACCCACAATACATCAAAAGGTTTATTGATAGTGCGAGCACTGGAGCTACGTTACAACATTTATTAAGCTTAGGTTTAATGTTTTTAGCTATAACTTGCTTAGAACAACTTGTAATCGTTGTTATGAAATACTTGAGTAATAAAATTACTTGGGACACAACAAATGCTTTAAGGTTAGACCTAACAAAGCACTGTCTGAATTTAGATATGTCATTCCATAATAACCATACTTCTGGCGAACTAGTTCAAAGAATAGATGGAGATGTGGAGAAGCTAAATAATTTTTTCTCTACGTTCATATTACAGGTAATAGGTAGTAGTATATTGGTATTGGGTATATTAATCGTAATAGCTACCATAGATATACGGGTCGGGCTGTTAACGGCTTTATTTGTTGTTATAAGTATAATCATCTTATTGAAAATGCGTAACTATGGAATTGCAACTGTAAGAGAATATCAGGCTGAAACAGCTGACTTAATAGGTTTTATGGATGAAAGGATATCAGGCAGAGAAGATATTAAGTCATGCGGGGCAGAACCTTATATATTCTTGAGGTTTTACGAGAGAATTAAAGCGTTGTTTAAAACAAGGAAAAAAACAGGTTTTAAAATCGGGACAGTAACTAATATAGGAAGTATAGTAATTGGTGTTATCACAGCAGTGGTAATAGGAGCTTGTGGGTATGTTTATCTTTTAGATAGGAAAATGAGCATTGGCACTATATACTTGATATATTATTACACAACAATTTTGTTAATCCCCTTAAAAAATATAGTATATCAATTAGGAGATATGCAGAATATAAACGCAGCTTTGTATAGAATAAATGAACTTTTTTCGCAGCAAAGTAAAGTAAAAGACTGCGGAAAGAATAGAATTGTGAGTAGCGAATTAGAGCTTACATTCAAATACGTTACTTTTGGTTACAATAATGGTAATGATGTTCTTAAAGGAGTCGATTTTCATCTCCCTCCTAAAAAAAGTGTTGGCATATTAGGTAAAACCGGGAGCGGTAAAACTACCATTGCAAGATTAATATACCGCCTCTATGATTGCGAAGAAGGCGCTATTCTTTTAAATGGAATAAATATTAAAGATGTCGAATTAAGCAGTCTTCGTCATAATATAGGCATAGTGACGCAGAATGTTGAAATATTCCATGGAACACTAAGAGATAATATTACTTTGTTTAACGATAATATTTTAGATAGTGAAATTTCGATGGTATTTGGTGAATTAGGCATGGATGAATGGTTAAAATCGTTGCCTAATGGATTAGGTACAGAAATATATAAAGATGGGAAAAACTTATCTGCCGGAGAAGCACAGCTTATTGCGTTTGCGCGGGTTTTCTTAAAAAATCCTCAATTAGTTATTTTAGACGAAGCAACCTCTAGGCTTGATCCATCGACAGAAAGCATTATTGAAAAAGCTATCGACTCATTGATTAAAAATAAAACAGCTATCATAATTGCTCACCGATTATCTACTGTAAAAAAAGCAGATTTAATAATGATAATGGACAATGGAAGCATAGTTGAGTTTGGAGACTCTAAGTCACTAGAGAACGATATAAACTCAAAGTATAAAATACTGCTAAAAGAGGTTAGCCTATAATGAATAGATGTAATGTATTGAAGTGGATAGGAAAAATATTTAGCTATTATCCTTTTAATGTTACTGCTTTTTCTCTCTTGCGGATATTGGGGTTTGCAGGTCTTGGGATTCTACCGGGAATTATTATTCGTACTTTTTTTGATAGATTATCGAAGGATACGTTAACCCATTCGGATCTGTTGTTCTTCACGGCTTTGCTGGTTGCAATCCCAATTGCGCAGGCGGTTTCGTATTATGCTGATTTGGCGTTGAGCTATGGATGGGTAGAGATTATCCGCTCCATTTTTCGTAGGAATATTTTTAGCCATATAATTAAACAACCTGGAGCAATGGAGCTTCCTGTGTCGCATGGACAATTAATTAATAATTTGCGCGATGATATTAACACCCCGATAACTTTAGTATGGGATATACCCTACTTTTTGGCGTATACCACCTTTTCGATTATTGGATTAATCATAATGAGTGCAAGCAACTGGGTTGTAACACTGGTTTTGTTTTCTCCTCTGGTTGCTATTATATTATTAGTTAACTGGATGAAAAGAAAGATAGAGATATTTTTTCAAGCACAGCAAAAAGCGACAGATAAGGTGCTACATACGCTTTCTGATATTTTTAATTATGTGCAAGCAATAAAAATAAATAACATGGAGGGAAACTTTGTTAATCGCCTGAAAAACTTAAACGATGACAGGACTAAGGCGTATATAAAGAACGACATATTAAACACATTACTAAATTCAGTGTACGACAATATTATCAATATTGGGACAGGTATCCTATTATTAGTAATCAGCCCAAAACTGAAAAATGGAATCCTTACAGTGGGTGATTTTTCGCTATTTATCTACTTCTTAGGGTATACTTCTAACTTAACAAGACTACTGGGGAATTCGCTGGCTAGTTTAAAACGGTCAGGCGTTTCACTCCAAAGGATAGATAATATTTTAGGTGATAACTCTTTTGAGATATTAACTGAAAAAGGCTCGCTTTATCTTAAGGAGGTGTTGCCACAAATATGCTATCCACCTAAGAGTGGCTTGGATAGATTGGAAAAGCTGTTGGTGGATAAATTAACCTATATATATCCAGGCTCTAATAAAGGAATTAGGGATATTTCATTTTCATTGTCCAGAGGTTCTTTCACCGTTATAACCGGTAAAATTGGGTCGGGGAAGACAACGCTGTTAAGAGTACTACTGGGGCTGCTACCCAAGGAATCGGGAGATATATATTGGAATAATATACTTGTTAATAACCCACAATCTTCTTTTATTCCTCCAACTGCGTCATATATCCCTCAAATACCACATTTATTTAGCGAGTCTTTGAAGAACAATATCTTACTGGGGCTACCAGATGACAGACTAAACGAAGCGTTGGAATTAGCCGAATTTAAAGATGATATTGTTCATCTTGAAAACAAGCTTGATACTGTTGTAGGGCCTAAAGGAGTGAAGCTTTCAGGAGGGCAAATACAAAGGGCGGCGGCTTCGAGGATGTTTATACGTGATTCGCAAATTTGGTTATTTGACGATATTTCAAGTGCTCTTGATGTAAAAACTGAAAGGAAACTATGGGAAAACGTATATAATTATGCCCATAGAATGAATATAACCTGCCTTGTTGTGACTCACAAAAAGTTTGCATTGCAGTATGCAAACCATATAATTGTTCTTGACAATGGCGAAGTAAAATGTCAAGGTTCGCTAGATTACCTGCTAAACACGATAAAAAACAAAGAAATCACAAATATACTTTATTAATAAAACAATTAAATAATATAGAAGAGGGTTAACGATGTTAAGTAAGGAAAACATCCAGAATATCTATCATCTTTCTGCCATGCAAAAAAACATATATTATCAATATGTTAATAATCCGGGAGCGCTCTCATATTTTGAGCAGATATCCTACAGAGTAAACTACAGTTTTGATATAAATTTGGTCAAAAGCAGCTATACCTATTTGGTCAAGCAACATGATGTCTTGAGAACAGTTTTGGTGCAAAAAAAAGACGAGGTTTTACAGGTTGTACTAAATGAAAGGGAAGTGGAGTTCCGTTTTGAAGGTATAATCAACAAAGAGGAGAAGGAAGGATATATTAGCAAGTTCAAGACAGAAGACAGGAATCGCTTATTTGATTTAAAGAAAGATAACCTAATACGATTGGCGGTTTTTAGGGTTGACGAGAACGTTTATGAATTTATATGGAGCTTCCACCATATAATACTTGATGGTTGGTCAACTGGTATTTTAATAAACAACTTCTTTATGATTTATATGTCAGGAGACAAATATTCACTATCACGCATACCACAGTACAACACCTATATCAGGTGGCTGGAAAAACAGGATTTTAATAAAGCCAGAGAATACTGGACAGGGTATCTTGAGGACTACGAGGAGGCAGCTAGCCTGTATCCTAATACGAATAGCGAGGAGGGGGGCTATAAAAAAGGAAGAATAGTGCTTAGACTGTCTGAGGAAGTAACTAAGGCACTCCTATCTCTGGCGCAGAAGAACAATATTACACTAAATACTGTAATACATACCATATGGGGTGTTATGTTGGCTAAGTATAACAGGACGAATGATGTAGTGTTCGGGGTGGTTGTTTCGGGACGACCCTCTGAGATAGATGGAATTAACTCAATGGTGGGGCTGTTTATTAATACAATTCCAATTAGGGTGCAGTATAGTAAAGACACCAGACTAAATGATTTATTAAAGCAAGTGCAGGAGAGTGCAATAAACTCAGAAAAATACCAATACATCGACTTAGCAGAGATTCAAGCAATTACAAAACAGAACATAATTAACCATATTCTAGTATTTGAAAACTACCCCATTGCAGATGCTATTAACGAAATCGGGGACGATGGGTTCAAAATAGAAAAAACCGATGTTTTTGAACAGACTAATTATGATTTGAATATACTGATAGTCCCCAAATCTTATATGGAATTCCACTTTGATTTCAACTCAAATATTTACAGCCAGGATTTCATAGAAAGATTAACAAAACATCTACAGTGCTTGATTTTAAATATATTAAAAAATGCAGATTCAGCTATTAGTGATATTGATATACTCCTTGAGGAAGAAAAGAATAAGATATTGTATGAGTTCAATAACACTGAGTGCAATTACCCTGCTAATAAAGTGATACACGAGTTATTTATGGAGCAGGCTAAGAAATATTCCGAGAACACAGCTCTTTTATTTAATGGCAAGGCTATGTCATATAGTGAATTGGACAATAAATCTAGTAAATTGGCTTTATATCTAAGAAGCAAAGGTGTTGGCAGAAATAAATGTATAGGCTTAATGATGCATCGCTCCTTTGAAATGATGATAGGGATATTGGCGATTTTGAAGGCCGGGGGGGTTTATGTACCTATAGACCCTATTATTCCGTTTGAACGTCAGAAATATATACTAGAGGATTGTGGAGCTCAAGTTGTATTGACTGAAAGAACGCTGTGGAATGTAGATTTGGGGGTAGGGGTAGAGGTAGTTTTTCAAGACAATGAGGAACTATTCTCTTGTTGTAACGGAGAGGTAAAGAATATTAATGAACCCAATGATTTAGTATATATTATTTACACATCCGGTTCTACAGGCGAACCAAAAGGTGTGGCAATTGAGCACTGCTCACTTATGAACAGGATAAATTGGATGAATAAAGCCTATCCTATAACCCCTGATGATATTATAATGCAAAAAACCTCAATTTCATTCGATGTATCTATATGGGAACTTTTCTGGTGGATATTTGAAGGTGCGAAGCAATGCCTGTTGACCCCTAACGGAGAAAAAGACCCACTGGTTATCATAGACACAATAGAAAGAAATAATGTAACCATAATGCACTTTGTACCATCAATGTTTCAAGCTTTTTTGGATGTACTTGAAGATAATAAAAGCCTTTTAAGTATGCTAAAACCATTGAAATACATCTTTACAAGTGGAGAAGAATTGTTATTAAATCAGGTGAATAAGTTTTTTAAAACCATTAGCAAAGAAAGCAATGCCTTGTTAATAAACCTGTACGGTCCCACTGAGGCTACAGTGGATGTTTCATATTTTAATTGCATTAAAGAAAATGTAACTAATGTAATACCCATTGGAAAGCCCATTGATAATATAAAATTGTTTATTGTAAATGAATTGAACAATCTTGTGCCCATTGGTGTTCCGGGTGAATTGTGTATAGCTGGGGTAGGGGTGGCAAGGGGATATATAAATAAACCGGAGCTTACCGATGAGAAATTCATTAAATGTTCGTTCCTCAATAATGAAAGGATTTACAAAACAGGGGATCTGGCAAGATGGCTGCCTGATGGAAATATAGAATTCTTAGGGAGAATTGACAGACAGGTAAAGGTAAGAGGATATCGAATCGAGATAGGGGAAATCGAGAATAGGATATTGGAGATAGAAAGTATAAGCAAAGCAGTAGTAGTTGCCAAAAAGGACAAGAATAATATTACCACTCTATATACATATTATGTAAGAGATAGCGGGGATAAAGCAAATGAGCAGGACTTGATGTACTACTCCTTTAACCTAAAAGCAACCCTATCGCAAAAGTTACCCGAATACATGATTCCGGCTTTTTTTATTGAACTAGACGATATTCCTTTACTACCTAATGGTAAAGTAAATAGAAATGCGTTTCCGGATTCATATTCCATTTTGGGGAAGGATATTAATATTGCTGTTACTGAGTATGAAGGTCGATTAATAACAATCTGGTCAGAGATACTAAACATTGAGCCGCAATATATAAACCCCTATTCCAATTACTTTGAATTGGGAGGCCATTCACTAAATATCATTACGCTTATATCTAGGATACACAAGGAATATGACATAAGAATCCGACCCAATGATGTTTTTAAGTTCCCTACAGTAAAGGAATTAGTATTTTTATTACAAAGCCTGGAAAGGAATATATATTCCCGGATTCCTATTGCAGACAAAAAGGAATATTATATCCTTACTCCTGCACAAAAGCGCCTGTTTATATTGCAGCAACTTGAAAGTAATTCAATGGCATATAATGTTACCCTGGTTAGGATAGTCGAAGGGAACATAGACATACACAGGCTACAAAAGGCTGTTGAGCAACTGGTGGTCCGCCATGAAAGTCTCAGAACAACTATAGAATCCCGGGATGACGGATTGTTCCAGAAAATCCACGAATTTATTCAATATTCAATAGAGGAATTTAAAACAGAAGGCTTTGAGTGCGTTGAAATTATAACCTCGGATTTTGTAAGACCATTTGACTTAAGAAAAGCGCCTTTATTTAGGGTAGGTCTAATAAACTGTGGGAATGCAGAAAATGTTATTATAATAGATATGCACCACATAATAACTGACTTTATTTCCCTTCATAGATTCTTAAATGAATTAATGGTTCTATATAATAACACCCAACCCACCCCTTTGCGTATTCAATACAAGGATTACGCCGAATGGCTAGACAGGCCTGAACAGCAGGCGCACATAAGGGAGCAGAGGGATTATTGGCTTCAGGAGCTAAAGGGTGAAATACCGCTAATTGATATTCCTGCTGATTTTGTAAGACCTAGGATATTCAGCCACAAAGGTAATACAATAGAGTTTGAGCTGAATGGAGAGGTAATAAAGAAGCTTAAAGATTTTGCATTGCAATCAAATGTAACAATGTTTATGCTAATGTATTCCATCTTCAATATCCTTTTAGCAAAACTATCGGGAAGCAGTGATATCATTGTAGGTATCCCCGCTATTGTAAGACCGCATAATGATTTGGAGGATATTATAGGTAATTTTTTAAATACCCTTGCAATAAGAACATATTCGGACAACAATAAGAGATATGGTGATTATTTGAAGGAGGTTTCGGGTAAGATACTGAAGGCATTGGAAAATCAGATGTACCCATTTGAGGAACTGGTGAATAATGTTCCTGTGAGCCGTGACATAAGCCGCAACCCATTGTTTGATGTGTTCTTTTCATATCAAAATGCCAATGTCCCACCAGATATGGGGGATATAAAAATATATCCGTATGATTTTAACAACAAAACTTCTAAATTTGACCTTTCCTTATATGGGATTGAGGCTGGAGAAAAGATAGTATTTAAGATTGAATACTATGCAGAACTGTTTAAAAAAGAGACAGCTGAGAGATTTGTTAAATACTTTAAAGCCATATTAGAGCAGATAATAGAAAATCCTGAAATCCGTATTATGGAAATAAATACACTGCCTGAGGATGAGAAATATCAGATTTTACACTGTTTCAATAATACAAAATTTGAATACCGCAGAGATAAGTGTATCCATGAATTATTTGAAGAGCAGGTCACATTGAATCCTGATAAGGTAGCTTTGGTGTTTGAGGAAGAAGAATTGACATATACACAATTAAACCGAAGGGCGAATCAGGTTGCTCGGGTGTTAAGAGAAAAAGGTGTTAAGACTGGATGCATAGTAGGAATAATGGTGGAGCGCTCTTTAGAAATGATTATAGGCATTTTAGGCATATTGAAATCTGGGGGAGCATATCTGCCAATAGACCCTGAGTATCCTCAGGAGAGAAAAGGGTATATGTTGCAGGACAGTAATGCAGAGCTTTTGTTGACAAAACATGGGCTTGAGAGTTTAAATGAAAAGGAATGTTCAGACCTAGTGTCAATAAACTCATCAAAAGACTTGGCATATATAATATATACATCAGGGTCAACAGGTAAACCTAAGGGGGTTATGATAGAGCACCTTGCTGTCAATAACTTTATCGAAGGAGTAACAAGGCTGATAGATTTTTCTCCCCATAAGACTATACTGGCTCTGACTAGCGTGTCGTTTGATATATTTGTGCTTGAGACATTACTTCCTCTTGTGAAAGGGCTTAAGGTGGTTATAGCCAATGAGGAGCAGCAGAAAAGCCCGAAGCACTTAAGTAAAGTAATTATCGAGAAGAAGATTGATATTCTCCAGATGACACCCTCGAGGATGCAGTTGTTTATAAATGACTCTGACAGCTTACACTGTTTAAAGGATTTAAAAGAAATACTGATAGGTGGTGAAGCGTTAAACCAGTCATTATTTGAGAAGCTAAGAAGTATAACACAAGCCAAATTATACAATATGTATGGTCCCACAGAGACAACCGTTTGGTCGGCTATAAAGGATTTAACTGTTTCTGAGACTGTAAATATTGGTAGACCTATCGCCAATACACAAATATATATTGTAGATGAGAATAACTACCAACAGCCAATAGGTGTGGCAGGAGAGTTGTGCATTGCAGGTGATGGACTGGCAAGAGGGTATTTAGAAAGACCAGAGCATACAGCCGATAGGTTTGTACCCAATCCATTTCGGTCGGGTGAAAGAATGTATAAGACTGGAGACTATGCTAAATGGCTGCCTGATGGAGATATACAGTTTATAGGGCGAAGGGATAATCAGGTTAAGGTCAGGGGCTTTAGAATAGAGTTGGGGGAAATAGAAGACCTCCTGACAAAGCATGAGCTGGTAAAAGAGGCGGCTGTTATTGACAGGGAAGACATAGACGGGAACAAATACCTGTGCGCGTATATTGTTTCAGAAGTAGAATTGCCAGTATCCGAAATAAAAAGCTACTTATCAAAATATTTACCGTATTACATGATACCTTCGTTTACAATAAGGCTAGAAAAATTGCCGACAACATTAAACGGTAAAATAGATCGAAAAATATTGCCTGCTCTTGAATGGGGCATAAATATAGGTCTTGAGTATGTTGCACCTCAAAACGAGCTGGAGGCCAAGATTGCAGATATATGGAAAGGTGTACTTGGTGTAGAAAAGATAGGCATAAATGATAATTTTTTTGATATAGGTGGTAATTCACTGCTGGTTATTAAGCTGGAAGCAGAAATGGAAAAAGCAAATTTCACTATTAGCGCAATAGAAATTTATGAGCATAAAACAATAAAAGGGTTAACAGACTATATTAGTGGTAATGAAAAGACTGATATACCAAACACTAAAAAAGCATCAGATATAGACGAAAGCAGATACTCTTCAGATAATAGGGTTGTTATGGGTGGGATTAAACCTTTTAATGAAATATTCTTTAAAAGCTGCTTCTATAATTCATTTTTCCCTGTTATACACTATTTCGGAAGGAGTGAGATGCCCATTCTGGTTAATGATATTATTGTATATGACTACCATGGCGATATATCAACATTTGGTATAAAATACCTCCCTGCAAGACCAATTAAACAGGTTATTAGCGATACTCGGATAGATTCAAAAACAAAGGAGAGATGCCGTGATGTAGTTGAAGACATTATTATCGGTCTAAGAAATGGAAGACCAGTTATTATATGGATTGACTGCTTCTATGAATCAATAAGGCAGGAAATGTACCATCGCAGGCACTGGCTTCACACATTACTTATTTATGGATTTGATAGAGATAGAAGGATTTTTAACATAACAGAGCACCTATATAGTGATAATCTCACCTACGAAAAACGTGTAATTAGCTTTGACGATGTTATAGCGGCTTATGAAGGGTATCTGGTTAATTTTAAAACAGATGAAGAGTCTCCTTCATACTATGAGCTATTCTCAGAACAAGGTAATGAGGTGGACGAACTAGAGAAATATAAAGGAATTTATCTGGATAATATAAGAATGCAGAAGGATGCGTTTATCGGACAGTTGGAGCAGTTTAAAACATTTATAGAGGAGTTTAAAAATACAGTGGCAGATGAGGCAAAGCTGGGGAAGAATGTTGAAATGTTGGTAGAGCGGATAAGTGATGTAATTAATGCTAAGAGGGTTGAGATGTACAGGGTCTCGAAGCTGTTTGGTGAAGACTTAATACAGCTTTTAAATGGGATTATCGAGAATTGGGGAGCGATAAGGTCGGTATTAGCTAAGTATATGTATAAATCAGTGTATAGGCAGGGGGCTTTGGCAACTCTGGTAGGCAATATAGAGCAGATATACCAGTGTGAGCAACGCTATTGCGATAGCATTGCTAAACAGCTAACTGTAGAAGGAGAGGTGGAAAACAATTTTTCGTAAGAAATTGTTTTCCACTTCCCCAACATATCACAATCTGATATAAAAGGGGCGGTATTTTTGGATAACAAAGTTTATCATACACTAACTCACCCACAGAAAAGGATATGGTATATCGAAAAGATATATCCGGGCACAGCGGTACATAATATTGGCGGGGTGGTTAGAATAAAGGGCATTATAGATTATAGCATACTTGAGGAAGCAATCAATATTTTTATCAAAAAAAATGAGGGCTTAAGGCTACGGATTATTGAGGTAAACGGAGAAGCCAGACAATATGTAGCCGATTTCAAAAGAACAAAACTTGACTTTTTTGACTTTAGTACATCACGAGGTGCAGAAGATGAATTTAACAGATGGATAGACATAGAATGCAAAAAGGTTTTCTCATTGATAGACTCCCCACTTCATTATTATGCACTATATAAGATAAATGAAAATGAAGGCGGCTATTTCGTAAATCTTCACCATATTATTGCCGATGGCTGGTCGGTTAATATTATGACAGAAAAGCTTTGCGATATATATATGAGTCTCTTAAAAGTGGAGGAGGTTAATCAGGAGATTGAGCACTCTTATCTTGAATGTATTGAGCAGGAGTGTAAATACTTGGATTCAGACAGGTTTATCAAAAATAAAAGCTTCTGGCAAGAAAAGTTTAGCATCCTGCCAGATTTTTTAGTTAAAAGCGTTGATAATATAGCGGGAAAAAGAAAATCCTATACAGTGGATGAAGACAAAACTAAGGTAATAACAGAATTCTCTGCTAAAAATAAATATTCGCTCAATGTATTCTTTGTTGCTATATTTTTAATCTATCTATATAAGATTACGCATCAAAATGACATTGTAATAGGAACCCCAGTGCTAAACAGGACAGGTCAGAAGGAAAAAAGCATATTCGGAATGTTTACAAGCACCATGCCGTTTAGGTTGAGTATAGATGACCAGTACACGGCTTTAGGGCTTATGGAAAAAGTCAAGCAGGAGCTTATGAGCTGTTATTTTAATCAGAAATACCCTTATGATTTTTTAGTTCAGGATTTAGAGCTAAAGAAAAAAGGATATAATAGCTTATTTGATATATGCATTAACTATTATGCCACCAAGCTCCATAAGGAGTTAAACGGTTCGCCAATAGAAAATATAGAATTTTATAATGGAAACCAGATTTATTCACTCCAGCTAATAATCAGGGAATGGTCTAACTCAGGGAATTTGATATTAGATTTCGATTATAAGGTAGATGCTTACACAGATAGTCAGATTGGGGATATGTACGGTCGTTTAAACAGTCTCATTGATCAAGTACTGCTTAATCCAGGTAAAAAAATAAGTAATCTGAGTACCTTATTTGAGGACGAAAAACATAGCTTGATATATGATTTCAATTCCACACAAAAAGGCTATCCGATAGACAGAACCATATACCAGTTATTTGAGGGACAGGTGGAGAAGACTCCTGATAAAGCTGCTATCTGCTTTGAGGGTAAGGAATTAACCTACAGAGAGCTGAATGAAAAATCCAATCAATTGGCAAGGTTTCTTGTTGAAAAAGGTGTTGAGCGAAAAAGTATAGTTGGTCTATTGAATGCACACTCACTCGAAACTGTCATTGGTATATTGGGGATTATAAAAGCAGGGGGGGCATATCTGCCTATCGACCCCCAGTATCCGTCAGATAGAATTAATTATATGTTGAACGACTCAAATGTGAAAATATTATTAACCAATGTAGGGAACGAATATATACATGGGAATGAGAATACCTGCCCTATAGAGACCATTAACTTAAATGCTCAATACCTATACAAAGGCGATATCTCAAGCTTAGGCTGCGTTAACACACCTAAAGACCTTGTGTATATCATATACACATCAGGCTCAACAGGAAAGCCAAAAGGAACCATGATTACACACCAGGGATTAGTTAATTATATTTGGTGGGCTAAGCATATGTATGTGAAAGATGATAATGAGGTATTTGCATTATATTCTTCCCTAGCGTTTGACCTCACTGTTACATCAATATTTACCCCGTTGGTTAGCGGGGCAAAAATAATCGTATATAGAAATGATAGGGATGAGTATGTCCTACATAGGATAATGAAAGAAAATAAGGCAACCATTGTCAAGCTTACTCCTTCACATCTATCACTACTGAAGGATATGGACAACAGGTATTCTTCAGTTAAGAGATTTATTGTTGGGGGAGAGGATTTGAAGGTAAATCTTGCCAGAAGTGTGTATGAGAGCTTCGGAGGCGATATTGAGATATACAATGAATATGGTCCTACCGAAACAGTGGTGGGATGTATGATACATAGGTATGATTATGAAAACAATACAGGGGTCTCTGTCCCGATAGGCATACCTGCCGATAATGTGCAGATATATGTACTTGACAAAAATCTTAACCCAGTGCCGTGTGATGGTATTGGAGAGATATATATTTCTGGAGATGGGGTTGCAAGGGGATACCTTAACAGAGAAGATTTAACACGGGAGCGATTCATTGAAAATCCCTACATAAAAGGGAGTAAGATGTATAAAACAGGGGATCTGGCAAAATTCTTAAGTAGTAGAATCATTGAGTATACAGGGAGGGCAGATTATCAGGTAAAGCTACGGGGGTATCGTATCGAACTGGGGGAGATTGAAAAGCAGCTATTAGTCTACTCAAATATTAAGGATGCTGTTGTAATAGACCGTGGGGATAAAAATAAATATCTTTGTGCATACATCGTTGAGAGGGAGAAGGTTTCGCTTAATGAGCTGCGGGTCTATCTTTCAAGCCACCTGCCAGGGTATATGATTCCTGCTTGTTTTGTTGTACTAGATCGCATTCCTTTGACAGCTAACGGAAAGGTTAACCGTGAGCTGTTGCCTGAGCCTGAGAAACTTAAGGGGCTTGATTTCGTTGCATTCAACAATGAGAGGGAAGAGAAATTGGTTAATGCCATAAAAGAAATACTTGGGGTAGAAGCAGTGAGTATGAATGATAATTTTTACTACCTCGGGGGAGATTCCATAAAAGCTATCCAGATTGCTTCTCAGTTAAGCGATAGCGGACTGAAGATAAAGGTAAGAGATATATTATCACACCCGATAATTGGAGAGATGGCTTTATTTGTAGCAGAAGGTGATAGTGCTGTTGAACAGAGTGTATGTGAGGGGAGCATTAAGCCTACTCCAATTACTTCATGGTTCTTTTCTCAGAATTTTAATAACCTGAGCCACTATAACCAATCTGTTTTATTGGGGCTGAAGCAGGATATCGATCAAGAAAAGCTTGAGCGTATATTGAGCCAATTAATCAAGCACCATGATTCATTGAGGCTTAACTACAACTCAAAAACTCAGGAGTTGTATTATAATAACACGTACCTGCAAACACGCTATAAGGTTGAGGTATATGATTTGTCAGGGTACCCGTACCTTGTGCAAAAGGATAGAATGGTACAAATATGTGAAAAAGTCAAGTCTGATCTTAATATTGAAAATGATATATTATTCAAATCAGTTTTTTTCAATCTGGGCTATGGTGGTAAACGGCTGCTGTTAACGGCTAATCATTTGGTTGTTGATGGGGTTTCATGGAGAATTATACTTGAAGACGTATATAATATGGTAAAGCAAATTAATTTAAATAAAGAAATATTGTTGCCTCATAAAACGCATTCTCTACAGCTGTGGGGAAAGGTGCTGGAAGATTATAGTAAGAACGAATCACTAAGGAGACTGGATTATTGGCGTTCTGTTATTAGTAGAAAGACAGCTTTCCCTAGTGAGCTTAATATGGGGGAGGATATTGTTCAATCAGGTCGCACCATATCAGAGCAATTGGGTGAAGAAGAGACCAGCCATTTATTGACTGGAGCAAATCTGGCATATAATACCGAGCCAAAGGATTTATTAATAACTGCTCTTGCTTTGACTCTAAAAGAATTTACTAATAGTAATGAACTCACAATAGAGCTTGAGGGGCATGGGCGTGAGGATATGTTTGAAGGAATTGATGTTGCAAGGACAGTAGGGTGGTTTACAAGCATCTATCCTGTAAATATAAAAATAGATGATTACGAGCTCTCAGGTCAGATTAGATCAATAAAAGAACAGTTGAGAAGAATTCCTGATAATGGGCTGAGCTTTGGGATTTTAAAGTACCTGTCTAAGTCAATATACGATAATGAGCTTAAATATACAAGATTTAACTTTCTAGGGGATTTTAGCTCGGTCTATGAGAACGATATTTTTGTAATATCTCATGAAGAGAGTGGCAGTGAATGCAGTAAAAACAATCACTTGACATCACTTATTGATATAAACGCAATGGTTATTGATAAAAGACTGATTATCACTTTGACTTATAGTAGCAATAAATATAAACAGCACACTATGACAGGATTTATGACACAATATATAATACAGCTTAGTAATATAATCAGCCATTGCCGCAATAAGGAAAAATCTGAATTCACGCCTTCGGATTTTGATACAGTAGAACTCTTGCAAGAGGAATTGGATGGGCTTTTTACTTGAAATACTAAATTTTGTGAGGTGCTTGAGCATGAACAGAGTTAAAGCAAGAAATCTAGTTATATTATTTTTACTGTTATTCTGTACACTATCCCTTCCATTAAACACACTGGCGACTGATAAATTATCAGAAGACAGGATAAGTAAAATTGAGTCATTTATCAAAAAACAAATGAAAGAGGGAAAAATTCCGGGGATATCGGTTGTGATAGTGAATGGAGACGAAACCATATATGAAAAGGGCTTCGGTTATGCTGAGCTAAAAACGAAGCGCCCGGTTACTTCAGAAACACTTTTTGAACTTGGCTCTACCAGTAAAGCTTTTACAGGCTTAGGGGTGCTACAGCTTCAAAGTAAGGGCTTGATAAAACTAAGCGATCCTGTAGGCAAGTATCTACCTTGGTTTAAGGTAAAGTATATAGGCGAATATGGGGATAAAAAAGTAGACAGCTATGTTGAAATTACACTTGAACAGTTGTTGCACCATACAAGCGGCATTCCTTTTAAGTCCATAGGGGATATTCCGATAGCTGATGGTGATAATGCCTTAGAAGAAACTATTAAAGCATTGATTGATACAAAGCTTGATTTTTACCCCGGTGAGAAGTTTCAGTATACAACTATAAATTATGATATTCTAGGGTTAATAATTCAGCAAGTATCAGGTATACCCTTTGAGGAATATATGAAGAAAAATATTTTACAGCCGCTTAGATTGAGTAGTACATATGTATTTGGTCAGGAAGCGGCTTTACATGATATGGCAGTAGGCTATAAAGTAGGATTCTTAAGACCTATGGAATTTAATGCTCCCATCTACCGCGGTAATACTCCGGCAGGCTATTTTATTACAAATGCGCAGGATATGGCTAAATGGCTTAAAATACAGCTGCAAACAGACATCCCATCGGGTTTTGATAGAAATTTAATTGACCAATCGCATATACCGGATCATACGGTTGCACCAGGTGGGGATGCTTCCTCATATGCCTGTGGCTGGTCGATATTTCAAAAAGGGAATGGAGAGATTTCACATAGCGGAAATAATCCTAACTTTGCTTCGTACATAGTGTTTAGACCCGGAGAAAAACTTGGGGTCGCTGTGTTAGCTAATATGAATTCTGCTTATGTACAGAATATAGGGCAAGGGATTTGCGATATACTTATTAGCAAAAAACCGGTCAAATTTGTATCAGACATGTATCAAAATATTGATAATGCTGCGACTGTAATTATATGTATTACTATTCCTTTATTTTTAATTACTTTATACTACTTACTGTTTTCACTTATTCAATTCTTTAGAAGGCAACGAAAACTTCAAGGGAGTATAACAGGCATTCTAGTGAAGCTAAGTTTTCTGGTATTGTTTCTGGCAGGAGTGGGTTATTGCTTCTATCATATACCCGATGTTTTGTATTGGGGGTTGGCTTGGAGTTTTGTTAGGGTATGGGCACCTCAAAGTTTTATAACTGCTATCATTTCTTTGTTTTCTGCTATTACATTATTTGGTATATATTATTTGTTTACAAATACCTTTCAAAAAGCTAATGATAAAGCACTGTTTCCTACTATTATCTTAAGTATAGTTAGTGGTTTTGGAAATGCATTGATTATATTTATTATTAATGAAGCTTTAAATAGAACTGATGAGTTTCAGGGTGGATTGTTGCTATTTTTTATTATGGGTATTATAGTTTATATATTTGGGCAGAGGCTGGTGAGGACACGCTTAATTACTCTAACTAATGAATTGGTATATAGCAAAAGAGTTGAATTAACAAATAAGATTTTAAATGCGTCATTTCAGGAGTTTGAGACAATAGAAAGTGGTAAAATTTATGCCAGTTTGAATAATGATACAGAAACAATAAGCAACTTTGCTAATATTATTATTACAGGCTTTACAAATCTAGTAACCCTTGCTTGTTGCTTCGTATATTTAGGAATTATAAACTTTTTTGGACTACTGATTTCTATATTAGCTATATTCATTTCTGCAAGCCTATACTATTTTGTGAGTAAATCAGCGAATAGGCTATGGGAACAGACAAGAGATATCCAAAATATATTCTTCAAGTTTATAAACGATTTAATTAATGGGTTTAAAGAGCTTGTTATACATAATCTTAAACGGGATGAATTTGAGCAGGATATGAAAAATAGCTGTAGAATTTACAAGGACAAGCGTACTAAAGCTGATTTAAAATTTACAAATGTTTTTGTTGTAGGAGAATTGCTGTTTACTTTTGTAATTGGTGTTGCTGCCTTTGTTTTCCCAATATTGTTTAAAGAGATTCAGAATTCTTCTTTAAGAAATTATATATTCGTGTTTTTATATATGACAGGTCCTGTTAGAGCTATCTTAAACACCATACCTAATGCTGTTCAGGTGAAAATTAGCTGGAATAGGTTAAATGCTCTGGCTAATCAGCTTAATACAATAAAATTGGAACAACAGAAGACGGGATGTGTTGATGAAGATTCAATTGAGCTACAAATAAAAGGGATAGAGTATAAGTATAAGAATAAAGAAAGTGAATCATTTTCGGTTGGCCCAGTAAGTTTTATGTTTAAATCAGGTGAGATTGTGTTTATTACAGGAGGAAATGGAAGTGGGAAGTCAACACTGGCAAAGCTGATAACCGGGTTGTATGTGCCGGATAGCGGAGAGATATTGCTAAACGGAGAGAGTATCGACTCAAGACGATTGAGCCAGAGATACTCTACTGTATTCAGTGATTTTTACCTTTTTGATAAGTTATATGGGGTAGATTGTACGAGTAAGTTGAAAGATATTGAGAAGTACTTAAAAATTCTCCAGCTAGACGATAAACTGCAAATTGACAATAGAGCTTTTACAACAATTAAGCTTTCTACAGGACAAAGAAAGAGGCTGGCTCTGCTGGTGAGCTATCTTGAAGACCGTCCCATTTACTTGTTCGATGAGTGGGCAGCAGACCAAGATCCAGAATTTAGAATGTTCTTTTACTGCAACTTGCTCACAGAGCTTAAGAACAAGGGGAAATGTGTTATTGTAATTACGCATGATGACCGCTATTTTAATATTGCAGATAGGTTGATTAAGATGGAGATGGGGAAGATTGAGAATATTAATTTAACTATGTAAAGGGATAAGAAATGGAGAAGAAAGAAAGGCCAAAAATAAAATGTTTGGTATGGGATCTTGACAATACCATATGGAGTGGTGTACTGCTGGAGGATATAGAGGTCTACCTGCGTAACGATATAGCTGACACTATAAAGGAGATAGACAGTCGTGGTATACTTCAATCTATTGCAAGTAAGAATGAGTACGATACGGCGATGCTGAAGCTTAAGGAATTCGGCATAGACGAATATTTCATCTATCCACAGATAGGCTGGAATCCTAAATCAGCCTCAGTTAAGAGTATTTCACAGGCAATTAACATAGGGACAGATACACTGGCTTTCATTGACGATCAGCAGTTTGAGCTAGACGAGGTAAAGTTTTCTCTGCCAGAGGTGTTGTGTATAGACTCGGCGAAGCTAGATGGGCTGTTGGGTATGCCTGAACTGAACCCGCGTTTTGTCACTAAGGACTCAAGGCTAAGAAGGTCTATGTATATAAGTGATATCAAACGAAATAAGGTGGAAGAAAGCTTTGAAGGTACTCAGGAAGAATTTCTTAAGTCACTAAATATGGTATTCACTATATCTCCTGTAGGAGATGGAGACTTACAGCGTGCGGAAGAACTCACGGTGAGAACCCATCAGTTAAACGCAACAGGCTATACATATTCATACGAAGAGCTTGATAGCTTTCGCAAATCCGATAAACATAAGCTATTTATTGCAAGTTTGGAAGATAAGTATGGAACATATGGCAAAATAGGGCTGGTTCTTGTGGAGTGTCAGGAGCAGGTATGGGTTTTAAAGCTGCTACTCATGTCATGCCGTGTTATGTCTAGGGGGGTTGGGACTGTTATGCTTAACCACATAGTGAGACTTGCTAAAGAGACAGGGGTAAAGCTTAGAGCAGAGTTCATTCCCACGGATCATAACAGGGTGATGTATATAACATATAAGTTTAGCGGATTCAAAGAGGTGGAGCAAAGGGAGGATATTTTAGTTTTTGAAAATGATTTTACGTATATTTATCCTTTCCCCAAATATTTAAAAGTAAACACAATAGATAAGTTATAGTTTATAGCATAGTGTTAAAAGGTTAAATTGTCTTTAAAAATAAATTGATAATATTATAGTAATAGTAAGGGCGGGAATATAATGTTAAAATCTTTAAAAATAGACTACTATTCAAACGGATATAGCGGAATGCATACTAATTGTATTGATAATCCAATTGCTGGAGCAGCAGGATATTATAATTATGACAACTATTTTTATTATAGTTTTTATTACAGTATATTTAAAAACTGGACAAGTTCAAAGAAATATGATTGGCTAACTTTTAGGGAAGAAATCTTAGGCAAATTAGGATTAAGGTTGAAATTTAATGAAATTACAAATCCGTCTGAACTTATTGCTTCTATTAAAGAGAATATTGATAACAACTGTCCAATAGTGATGATTGTAAAATATTGTACATTATTTTTTTTAGGTTCATATTTAACTGACACTAAATTAAACCATGCTATTGCTATAAGTGATTATGATTCAGAGAAAAAGATTATTGTTATAAGAGAGTGTCTCCTTAATAAGGAAGTAACGCAGAATGTGATGAGAGGTGACCCGTTTTTTAAATTGCAGTTGACAGAAGATTTAATATCGGATATGTGGCTAAAATCGAATAACTTTTTTAAGGATGACAAATATATTAAATTCAGATATCTTCTTATATCAAAACTTCATGCCCAAGCTTTGAGAGAAAAGCATTTTGACATAAGTAAAAAAAATGAAATTATGGATGAAATCCGGAAGATAGACAGTGAGCTATTTGTTTTATTAAATGAATTATACTTAGATAATAGACAGCAGCAGAAAGTGCGACTTTCTGAGAATGCATATAAAAAATTGGTTAACTATGCATTAGGAGCAGAAGCAACTGCCGATAGTGAATATAATCCTAATAATGATGTCCATTGCAAAGCATCCCAAGCAGTTGACGGTAAATGGGACATACCTGCAAAAGATATGTGGATTTCAACAAATTTAGGATCTACTCATTGGCTTAAGGCAGATATTGGTCAATCAAGAGCTATTATTAAATTTGTTATAAGGCATTGGAATGTTCCTGGTTATATCACTGTTGATTTTAAGATACAGGGAAGTTGTGATGGGAGAAAATGGAGAGACTTAGTGGTAATTAAAGGCAATGATTCTGATATTACGACTCATGATATACCACCTTCCTTATATAGATTTTTCAGATTATATATTACTTATCCAGCGCTAAATGATTTTCATGCAAGAGTTTATGAATTTGAGGCATGGGGAGTTTCAGAGTAAATATAAGGGGCGGAATATATAACTACTCTGAATAAATAAGTGTTTAGTAGGAGGATATTATTGCTCATATGCCAGTAGTATTATCTTATAATGGAGAGGAAATATTTGTAGATGATATTGATTATGCTATAGCAAATCAGTATAAGTGGTATATAAGATATAAGAATGAAAGGGTCGATAGTGTTTATACTATTGTAAATGGACGCAGTACCGGTTTTTCAAGGATTGTATTAAATTTAGAAAAAGGTAAAGTTGCTTTTCATAAGAATGGTAACAGCCTTGATTATCGTAGAGATAACCTTTTGATCTGCGACAGGCATGAACTCGGCCATGTAGTTAATTATACAGGAGGGCAGTCCGGATATTATGGTGTAGTTCAAGTAAAAAGCAACTCCTGGGCGGTAAGAATCGTTAAGGGTAAAAATAAAAGTTATATTGGGACTTATAATGATCCTAGGGATGCAGCGATTGTTGCGGAATATATAGTTTTAGACAGGTATGGGAATATTGGGGGCAGAAATTTCCCTGAATTAAGCAGGGAAGAAATAGAAAAATTATTTATAATTGTACAAGAAAAATACGGTTATGATATAAGAGAAAAATTATCGCGGCTTAAACAGGGTATAAAGCGTACTAATATTAAGACATCATCACGTTTTGTTGGTGTATCGTGGAATAAGGAAAAGGGCAAATGGGAAGCGAGGATACGATATAAAGGCAAAAAATTCCATTTGGGGTGTTTTGACGTTGAAGAGGATGCTGCGAAAGCACGAGACAGGAAAGCTGTTGAAATATACGGAGAACATGCTAATCTCAACTTCCCGGAGGAATTTTTAAAATGATAGTCTTTTGCTTGCCCATGTGGTTGACATAATATTATTACAGTTAACTTTATTACATATTATTCATGGTCTGCTTACTATGATAAACAATATTTTGCACTTCTTTTAAAAAACTTTCTATATTCCAATAGATGCTTTCGTTAGTATTACTGTTTAGAGTGCAAATTGCATAAACAGTATCGCAGTCTAAAAAAGATTGATAAAAGTAAAATTCTCGTATTTCATAATCTACAGAAACATTAATATCGCTGCTTTCTATCCTTATAGTGAAAGAATTCAACGGTATACTCAGGCCTTTTCCTTCTGTTTTGATATAACTTTCCTTTAAAGTCCAGATCATATAGAAATACTGCAACTTCATTTCTTCGGGCTGGTTTATAAGCGATATATATTCATCTCTTGAGAAAAATCTTTCAGCGATTTTAAAATCAATTGGTTTTATCATTTCTACGTCTATACCTATAACATTATCATCTACTGCACAAACCACCCAATTTCCTGAATGAGAAATATTAAAATGGATTCCATTTGGCTCATGCAGTACCGGTTTTCCATACTCATTTGTTCCAAAAACTAACCCCCTATTTTTGATGCCCAACCTTTTGCAAATAGCATATCTTGCCAAAACATCACCAAGAAGAGTCCTTTGTGCATCTTCGAACCTATAAAACCGGCTTATCCGTTCTTTCTTTTCATCTGATACACAGGTCAACAGCCTGTCAAAATCATCTTTTTCTATATTCCTGTCAATTTTCAAAATATAAGTATCAAGCATCTACAGTTTTGTCCTTTACAGTTTTCAATTCTTTCAAAACCATCTCATAAGAATGGTCAATCATCCACTTTATCTCGGAATCTGGAACTGATCCATCTATAATAACAGTGTTCCAGTCTTCTTCGTTGAGGAAAAAGTCTCTTTGTACAGCAGGGTATTGGTGATGGAGTGTCTCAGATACATAATGGTCACATTTTAGAGTCAGATGAATCTTGCTACTCTTAACAGCGATAAGAGCAAATATTTTGTTGCTGGACTTAAAAGCTACAGGTTCCGTACCGAAAGGATAAACTTCATAAGCTCCCGGCCTGGATAAACAATACTGTTTTATTACATCAAATGAAACTACCATAATATTATTCAGCATCTCCTTATAAAAATCCTACACCATAATGCCCCATTACAAGTTCATCACAAGCTGGCTCCAAAGCTGCACCACCTGATATATATGCTTTACCGGTATATGCTGGTATCCGGAGTTTACAGACTTAACCCTGGATTCACTTTTCATGATCTTTTTATACTCACAAAATACTATCCTGACATTATGAAGACAAGATAGTCGCTAACAATATAATAATCGAAATGGGTATTCTTGTATATACAAATTTTCTATTTGATTGGAATACAACAATTTAGACCCAATTTAGAAATATATGTAAAAAATACAGGAAATAGTTGTAATATTGTGGAATTTATAGTAAAATACTATTATTGTGTCGATTGGGTTAATGATGCAAGTTTAGATATATGGGTGGAAAATGGAGAATATGAAATACAGAACATTGAACCTTTCAAATAAATATTTTGTAAGATATGATGTTCAACCTATATATATATTTATCGGGGGAGGGAGCGTGATGCCGTTGAACTCAATCTATGATGAATAAAAGGCTCCTTTGCAGTTTCCTCTCATCACAAAAAATGTGGTGATGTTGCTAATAACAATTGAATTATCAGCGCTAAGGGCAAACCTGTTGAAAAGCAGGGACGCAAAGCCATAGGGTCTAAGGTGCTTACCGCACTATGACAGCCTGGTTGCCGCAGGACAAACGTGTCAATCATACCTGCCCTTTCTTAGCGGCAGGTTTTTTTGTCTTCTGAGCACGGTGTTCATAGGCTTTAGGGCTGAAAGCCCGCCAGATATCAGTCAAAGGTGATGTGAACTCTAAAAGGAGCTGGCACAGGATGCCGACATTATGCACAGAAGACATATCGTTATCTTGTCTTCTTCCCATAAAAAGATTTTATCCAATAACTATTGAGCACCATGGACATATTTCTACAAAATATGACTGTGATATGGATGGCATTATTCTCATAACTTTTGTTTTTCAAGTGAGGTACTGACAATGGAAAATGTTATTTTAGTAAAAAAGTTAAAATAGCTTTTGTAAAGGGGCATAAAGGCCATATTTATATTAAGGTCGGTTGTTTCATCGAACCCGATGACCTTCCACCCGTATGTAATACTTCGCAATTTTCAACGTTTCTACAATTCAATATAACTCACAAAGACCTGAAAACCGCAATTTGTTTAACGCAGATTGCGGTTTTCTTTTTGTCAAAAATACTCTTTTTTCGACTTCCGATATGTCAAGAATATTCTCTTTTTTTACATTTTGTGCCTTCCGTATGTCAGATTATAATCAGATACTTTATGTCCTTCCGGTCGGATATAAAGTGTGCGGAAATAGCAAACAGGCCAAGCTTTTTTGCACTTTTAAGGTATTCGTCAGGGTGCCGCTCTCCTCCTTTATTTCTGATTTTGAGATTTTCAAAAATCAGAAATGGAGGAATAGGAAATGCCAGAAGAAAACAAATACACCCTGCTGGTTAATAAAAAGCGGATTCCCGTGACCGAGGAAGTCTATAGGGCATATTATCAGCTAAAAGAGCGGGAAGATTATTTAGACAAGCTCTCCCAAAAGTACAACATGTCCTTTGAAGAATGTGAGGAAAAGGGAATTCAAGTCGATTACTTATTGGCCTCGGAACAATCCATAGAGGACAATCTTATTGAGGCGGAGGACAAGCTTATCAAGGCAGAGATGCTTGCAAAGCTGACGGAAGTGATGGGAAAGCTGTCCGGGCAGGAGTTATCGATGA
This sequence comes from Ruminiclostridium sp., assembly GCA_012027035.1. GTDB lineage: Bacteria > Bacillota > Clostridia > Acetivibrionales > DTU013 > MnB-11. Next base: position 28,039 of record VEPD01000047.1, read on the forward strand.
TTAATGAATTGTTTTTCAAAGGGAAAAGTGAACGCCAATTGGCGCGGCAGTTGGGCGTTTATCAATATGCCGTCCATAAAAGGAAGGTGCGGATTCTTGAAAAACTAAAAAAACTTTTAGAAATTTAAAAAAAATTTAATATTTTGGGTGTTCACCCCCTCACTTCCTTCCTTAAAGAAGTGAGGGGATTTTTTTATCTCCCCGTTGTTCCTTGACAAGTGCATATACGGTGTATTGGGAAAACCACCTATCCCGCCGCCTAAAGCGGTAAGCCACCTAAGCAGGAGCGCCATAACCATTCTGTATGGAATGCGAGCGAAACTCCCGGCTTTGAATCAGCCTGCTGCGGGCTGAATGGCGATGACGGGGAAAGGGATACACAATGATACTTCTGCCTTGAACGCCTCACCGCATTGGGCAGCCCGCGATGAATGACGGGATCATGTTGGTTTGGGTTGGAAACTGATACCCATGCCGGCTGATATGTTGCTCTCCAGCAAGGAGCAGACCGGTACATACCCTTGTATCAGGGATGTTGTGAACAAGTATGATACATTCTTCATTTTTGCCGTTTTTATTTGACGGCAGAACTATTGCGCCGGGATACAAAGTTATTGACGCCTTTATGTGTTTCCAAAATCTTTGGTACTCCGGCGTACCATTCTGCCGCCAAATACTTTCATATTTCATAAATGTAAGGGAGATAAAAAATGTTTGATATAACGACGAGAGACTATTCCATTCTGGAAAAGTACATTCTGGCCGGGAGGATAAAGGGTGATAGCAGTTATTTCTTTACCCTTGACGGTAGGTATATTGTCTATTACCGGTTTTCAGGAAAGAGATTTACTTACTCCGTGCTGAACTACGCCACCGAAAAGTCAGTTGTGCTGGCCACAGACCGGAACATGTTCTCAGAAGCAGACTATCCGGAGCTTATTAAAAAGATACTCCATTGCAAGGTATATCAGTTTGTACTGCCGGCACAGCCTCAAACGCTGATTGAAGCCATATTCAGACAACTGCTGCCGGAATACGGCTATGTGGTGCGGGACAAGCAAATTGATCTGTCTGTGATGATGTTTGAGAGCATGAAGCATAAAAAGGCGGCACTATGCGAAGCTGAGGTGGGTACAGGTAAAACCCTTGCTTACCTTGTAGCCGGTATTGTTTATGGCCTGTACGAGGTAAAGGAAAGGCAGGCAAGCCCATACGTTTTTGCCGGTTCGATGAATCCGACACCTATTACCATCACCACTTCAAGCATTGATTTGCAGCAGGCCATCATAGGGAAGTTTATCCCCGAGCTTTCAAGGATACTGATGGAATATAAAATCATCAAGGGGCCGATCACCACCGTACTACGAAAGGGCAAGGAGCATTATCTGTGCGAGGAGCGATACGCGGATTTCATGGGTTATCTTGAAAGCAGCGATATATCAAAAGATGTAAAGCTTTATCAAAAACTGAAAGCAAAGGGATTGGAACAGGGTGATATTGACCTGGACGCTTACCCCGACATCAGGCAGCATGTTGTCTGCAAAATTAATGTACCAAGGGACTGCGGCCGCAACTGCCCATACTACAAAAAATGCCGATATATCGACCATATCAACCGCGCTAAGTCGGATAGCTACACATTTCAGGTAACAAACCACAATTACTATCTTGCCAACGCACAACGGGAGCATTCGGGGCTTGCACTACTGATACCGAAATGTGGCGTACATATAATTGACGAAGCCCATAAGTTTTTGGATGCCGCATATCAGATATTGGGGCAGAGCTTTTCAAGCAGTCTGTCAGGCGAGTTTATCAGGCTTCTCCACAACCATACCACCGGGAATAAAGCATACCATAAAAAAGCCTATCTGCTAACCGATGATCTGGCATTCCATAATCAGCAGCTATTTATGGAGCTTGAAAAGACCTTGTCCCGTAACGATGAAACAGAGGAAAGCCGTCAGAAAACCGTTAAAATCAATGCTGCCGTCAAAAGAGTAATGCGGGACTTGCAGACGAGCCTTAGTAATATATACCGGGCTTGCTTTCAGGATATTACCTGCTGCCGGCAGCTTGCGCGCCTGCATCGTGAAATCGGCGCCGGAATCGAAACCTTCATGGCGCCGAAGGATATCATTTATTGGCTGGAGAAAGATGATGACGGATTGTGGCAGCTTTCTGCCATCCCCACAAATATGGAAGATATACTCTATGATGTACTGTGGAGAAGCGGAGCTTCTAAGATTCTGACCTCGGCCACCATGACTGATGACACAGGCTTTGACTTTTTTAAAAAGCAGACAGGCATAGACAAGCTGACACCATATCTGTTGACGGAGATACGTACGCCTTCACCCTTTGACTATAAAAACAACACAAGGCTCTATCTTTCCGATAGAGTACCCTATCCCGACAAAAACGACGAGCAGTACATAGCCGCCGTTTCGGATGAAATTGAAAAACTGGTGAAGGCAACATTCGGGCATACCGCCATTTTGTTTACATCTTACAAATTACTGTCGGCTGTGCATGAGCTGCTGAAAAACAGGATTGGCCGATTCCCTCTCATTACCATGTACAAGGGGATAAAAAACACCTCCGAGGATTTCCGAAAAAGCCGAAACGGTGTACTATTCGCTTCCGGTTCCTTTTGGGAGGGTGTGGACTTTCCCGGAGATATCCTATCCTCCATCATCGTGGTTAATTTGCCTTTTCCCGTGCCTTCACCCATCATGGAACATAAAAAAAAGGATTTCATATTTCTTTCCAAATTTATAGACAGCTATGCCTTCCCGGTCATGATTGCCAGGCTCCGTCAGGGTTTGGGGCGGCTGATCCGCTGCGAAACCGATACGGGCGTTGTCGCGATTCTGGACTATCGTGTAAGCAAATGGGGCAAATACCGCCGCAGGGTGCTGGATTCCGTCCTTGGATATACCCTGGCCGGATCCGTTAATGAGGTGGGGGAGTTTATCAAAAGTGTCAAGGATACGGAGTATTTTAAATAAAACTATATTTTCAAGAGAAGGGAGTAGAAAGATATGAAAAACATGACAAGCTCCATCCAAACCATAGAGGAAAGGAGGTCAAAAACGTGAATAAAAGACTGGTAATCAAAACAGCCCTCATATGTACGGGGGTTTTTGTCATCCTTATATCCATAGCCATATTTGCATTCAATACAAAATATGAACTGGATACCGAAAAGCATATTAATGTAATTGTTGCTTCAAAGGACATTCTACCTGGAGAAATCATCAAGGAAACCATGGTTGAATACAGGACCATAAAGGAATCGGCGGTTTCCCCTCATATGCTGACTGATCCGGATCAATTGATTAATGCCAAAACTACAGTTCCGGTAAAAAGCGGCGACTATATCTTTTCATACAACCTGCTGCCGCCAGGCAGCTGGCAGAGCAGCGATGCACGCACCATTGTCCTGCCCATGGCTATTGATGAAAGACTGGCCAACCTTATTAAAAAGGGCTCTGTCATAAACATCAAGGTGCTGCCTGCCGATGTGAAAACAATCCCCAAACTGGTGCTTTCCCATATAACGGTATCAGACGTGCTAGATGAAAATGGTCTGTCTTTGGGCGATACAATCGGGAGCAAAAAAGCATATGCCGTTGTGACGCTGAAAAAAGAGCAAAGGGACAGGCTTTATGCGGCAATGCAGTATGGAAAACTCATGTATGAGCTTTACTGTGATTCCACCCAGCCTCCTGATGTAGAAGACTTTGTCATTCCCCCGGAATTTTCGAAAAACCCACTCTCCGGGAAGGATACGATGCTGGAAAACCAAAACAACAATAAACCGGACGGAGGTGCAAACTGACATGGGTGTCTCACTTGCCGTATGGTCTCCTATCCCTGGTTCCGGGAAAACTGTTTTTACATTCCTTCTTTCATGCAGGCTGGCTCAAATAATTAAAAAGAGTACGAATATCCTGGTATGCTGTACGTGCATGGCGGACAGCGACATCATGAGCATGGCCGGTGCTGAGAAAGACAGCCCCTCCCTGGAGGAATTAGTCAATGCCGGAATCCCTTCCGTCAACGAGGATATCAATATAAGCAATCTGTTGTGTCATAGCGGTAATGTTTCTTTCATTGACAGCAGCAAAGCTACACCTCTATTCGTTAAGAAGAATTCTACCGGTTATCTGCATCTGCTGGGTCATCTCAAACAGAAATTTGACCTGGTCATAACTGATACTTCATCAGAACCGGCCAATCTTCTTACACAACTGGTAATGGAAAACTGCGACCATGTTCTCAATATAATGGTCCAAGATGTGCAACTGCTTGGGAAAAACCCTCCGGCAACTCAAAAAGACCTTGCCTATATCATCAACCGGTATGCCAGCATCTATCCTGATAAAAAAGAAATTTCGGAGCTTTTGGGAATGAAAAATCTGTTTACCCTTCCATACTGCAGCCGACTGCAAGAGATGAAGAACCGGCAGCAGCTATACCGGTACATAGAACTTGATACGGAATATATGAAGGCGAAGGACAAAATGGCGGGGTATCTGGTGAAAGTC
>VEPD01000522.1 GCA_012027035.1 Ruminiclostridium sp.
AAAACCATTCCCTGCAAAATATCAAAATCTGTCTCAAGACAGTCGGTACACAGGCATATGTTGACGCTTTCCGCTTAGACAAGGAGCTTCCGGATAACCTGAAACTCCTGTGGCGTGAATCCGGAGAACTCATCGATCCAGACCTCGGCATCATTGAACTGCGTTGATTTGTCCAGCTTTTTATAAAGTTCCGTGAGATCGTCGTCTGAGTCCATGTACTTTTGATTAATTGCAGCTTCAAATCCGGAATATATCAGGCTCAGATCCTGAAGCTTATGTTTCAGGCTCCCCGCTTCATCAAGCCCGTCTGAAATCTCTTTCAACATTTCAGGACTGAGATTGTATCTTTTGAATTCCGCGATTGCCCTGGACATGGTATTGGCAAACCCTTTTTGACCGGCGGCCCCTGAAAATACGCACAACTTATCCTTAAGCTTCTCCATGATGCGGAAAAGGATAATGCTTTTACCGGCATTATTAATGTGGCGGCGTGCAATACCGCCGACTTCGTTGAAGACCCTGTAAGCCAGACGGCGGAAGCTTAATACTTCAGCCCGCATCATGCCGCCTTTTCCGGCAGCCCTGATCAAGCTTTTCTCTGCCTGCAGAGAGAACTGCTCCGGAACAATCAAAACAATTCTGTTTTGCTTGTTGTTAAGGCTGTTTTTAATGCTTTCCAGGCAAAAGCGCGTTTTTCCGCTGCCGGCCCGTCCATATACAAGCCTGAGGCTCATAGGTTACCTCTTCATATTAATCTTGGGGCTTGGCTGGTAATAAATGTGCCATCTGATTCCGTGATGATTTTTTGTTCGGCAAGGCGGATAGAGGCGCAGATACTTTTTGTATCTAAGCCGACGACAACGAAGCCGAACGGAAAATCAGCCGGAATGCTTGGCATGGTTATTGCCAGCCAAGCCCTTATGTAAATTTTAGCATAAATGAGGATATTTCGCAAAGCAGATACATCTATATGGGTGCAATTTACGATTTTGTACCACATTATGTACTTATTGGCATTATCTGAATTAAGAGCAGGCATCTTTAATTCATAATATGATACAAATACGTAATATAGGATATACGCCGAATTTATATTTTTACTGTCAAGCTTTCTTATATATAAACCGATATATTTAAGGTAACAGGCGCTTGTTAAATTTTTGCTGTATAATGGATCAGCGGCTACGGATAGCCGCTGAGACCGGATCACATGGTGGCAAAAGGCATTATGCAAGCGGGGTAATCTTATCTCATATTGGGCAGGGAGGCAGATTTTATGAGAATCGATAGCTCAGCCGTATCAATGGCTGCATCAAGCTCTTATATCGAAAAGAGCTTTAAGGAAGAATCTCTTAAAACATGGATAGGCGACAAAAGACCTGATTTTGAAGGAGAAGAAAATAAAGCCGGTTTATTCACTGTTCCGGTAGATATCCTGGAGCTTTCCAAATCAGGCAAAGCTTCGCTCGAAAAGCAGGCACAGCTTCAAACAAGCGTTGTGGAAGACGAGGATTCCGTTTCCTTTGAACTCAGCGACAAGGATAAGCAAAAAATCATGTTGATTCAAAAAATGCTGGAAGCTCTCACCGGCAAAAAAATCAAATTTGTCATAATGGACAGGGTGAAGCTGGAAAAGGCATTCAAGGACAGCAATATCAAGATTGTCCGCCCACAACCCCAGGCAGTGCAAAGACAGGGCTGGGGACTTGAATATGATTTACATGAGGCTCACTACGAAAAGCAGAAAATGTCCTTTGAAGCCCAGGGGGTAGTCAGGACTGCAGATGGAAGGGAAATCAATTTTTCACTGAATTTGAACATGAGCAGGGAATTTGCAACCCGTACCGATATATCCATCAGGGCGGGAGATGCAATCAAAGCCGATCCGTTGGTTATAAACCTGAATAACTCAGCGCCATGCCTTACTGAGCAAAAGTTCGGCTTCGATCTGGATAACGATGGAACAGCCGCCCAGATTTCCTTTGTTACAGGTGGAAGCGGTTTCCTTGCATTGGATTTAAATAATGATTCTATTATAAATAACGGCTCCGAGCTTTTCGGCCCGCAAAGCGGCAATGGCTTTAAAGAGCTTGCTGAATACGATTCCGACGGCAATGGCTGGATTGACGGGAACGATACGGCATATGACAAACTGAGGATCTGGACTAAAGACGAAAACGGAGCAGATAGGCTTCTTGCACTGGGCCAGGTGGGTGTAGGCGCAATTTACCTGGGAAATATAGACACAGCTTTCAGCTTGAAGGACAGCAGCAACCAACTGCAGGGCGAAATCGCCAAAACAGGCGTTTATTTGAAGGAAAACGGCACAGCAGGGACTATCCAGCACATTGATCTGGCGATATAGAGGTTACTAACTCAACTTTCCCACCCTATGAGATTCCCACGTCGCTACCGCTCCTCGGAATGACAAAGTTATATTTTATGTCATTGCGAGCGGAGCGTGGCAATCTCGCTTTTGCTTCAATTATCAGGCTGGGAAAGTTGTGTTATAACATATATAAGCTTTGTCCCTTCCGGCATCCCTTGTCACACAACTGCATCCTTGCCTATCACAATGGGCCAGCTGGGTTCCCCCTTCAGGTTCCTTCCTCTGGACATTACAACGTTCTTGTCAAGGATGGCGTAATCAAGCTGCGAATTCTCTCCGATTTTGGATCCCTGCATCACAATGCTGTTTCTGATAACAGCGCCTTTACACACAGTCACGCCTCTGAACAGCTCACTGTTTTCCACTGTCCCTTCGATTATACAGCCATCAGCTATAATGGAATTCGCAAC
>VEPD01000053.1 GCA_012027035.1 Ruminiclostridium sp.
CTAGATGGTGTGATACTGGAGAAAAGAAACTAGAGACTAGACAGGAAGCTTAACTTCCAGCATCTAGTTTCTAGCTTCTAGCTTCTAGAACGGAGGTTAGCTTTAGTGGATGAAGGCAGCAAACGTTCTGCAGACGACAAGAAGGTCAAATTCAAGCAGAATGGCGCGGGATCTAAAAAGAAAAACATAATTTGGATCTTATTGATAACCATAATATCGTTTTTTACTTCAGCAGTTTTATCATGGGCTGCTTCAGACGTTTTAAAAGTTGTTGACATTTTAACTGCATTTCTGGTAATTCTTTTTATAGTACTTGTTAATATAATAGCAGATACGATCGGTACGGCAGTGACTGCCGCAAATGAAACACCTTTCCATGCAATGGCTTCCAGAAAGCTTTATGGCGCAAAACAGGCAATAAGGCTTATAAGAAATGCAGATAAAGTATCAAATGTGTGCAATGATGTTATTGGAGACATATGCGGAGTAATCAGCGGGGTTGCAGGCGCTTATATTATCATCAGGATAATTGGTGAAAAGTCTGAAATAACCCTGGCCGAACTGGTGATAACAGGTTTGATAGCAGCAGTGACAGTAGGAGGAAAAGCTTTGGGGAAAATTATTGCTATTGGGAATAGTAATTATATAGTATACAAGGTGGGTGTTGTAATTCGATTTTTAACCGGAAACACGTATAAAAGCAAAAAAAAAGGACTTAAAAGAAATTATGGAAATAAAAAATAAATGTGAATGCAAATTGCTTGATAAAATAAATTCACCAAATGATATTAAAGAGCTTGACATATCTCAGCTTGAAAGGCTTTCGGCAGAGATACGCGAATTTCTGATTTCAAAGGTATCGGTAACAGGCGGGCATCTCGCGTCCAATTTGGGGGTAGTGGAGCTTACATTGGCTTTGCATAAGGTTTTCAACACTCCGGAGGACAAAATAATATGGGATGTAGGTCATCAATCATATGTTCATAAGATAGTCACGGGCAGAAGGACGTTATTTGATACATTGAGGCAAACAAACGGAATATCGGGTTTCCCGAAATTCAAGGAAAGCCCTCATGACAGTTTCAATACCGGCCACAGCAGCACATCCATTTCAGCCGCGCTTGGATTGGCCAGATCCAGGGATATTTTGAAGGAGAAATATTATGTGACAGCAGTTATCGGCGACGGTGCATTAACAGGCGGAATGGCATTTGAGGCATTGAATGACGCCGGTAGGTCCCCAAACAATCTGATAGTGATACTCAACGATAATGAAATGTCCATAAGCAAAAATGTGGGCGGGCTATCAAGATATCTAAGCAAAATAAGGACACAGCCCATATATTACAAGGCAAAAGAAGATTTCGACATTATCCTGAACAAAATCCCTGCAATAGGAAAAAGTGCGGCAAAGGCTCTTGACATAGCCAAAGGCACTATCAAGTATATGATAATGCCCGGCATTATTTTTGAAGAGCTTGGTTTTAAATATCTCGGTCCCATAGACGGCCATAATATTTCCGAACTGAGCAAGGTGCTTTTCCGCGCAAAGCTTTTGAGGGGGCCTGTGCTTATCCATATATGTACTCAGAAAGGGAAAGGCTATTCCTTTGCAGAGGAAAAACCCGATGAATTTCATGGTATTTCCCCCTTTGAAATAGAGACCGGTGAAGTGAAAATCAATAATGGACCTACCTACTCCGATATTTTCGGCAGTACAATGATCAGACTTGCAGAGTCAGAACCGCGTCTGGTGGCAATTACGGCTGCCATGCCCCATGGAACCGGTCTTAACGAGTTTTCAAAAAAATATCCCGATCGATTTTTTGATGTAGGTATTGCCGAGCAGCATGCCGTTACATTTGCAGCGGGAATGGCCCAGAGCGGCATAAAACCTGTAGTCGCAATTTATTCCTCCTTTCTTCAGCGGTCCTACGACCAGATTTTACACGACGTTGCGCTTCAGAACCTGAGTGTTGTATTTGCTGTTGACAGGGCAGGCGTCGTTGGAGAAGACGGTGAAACTCATCAGGGCATATATGATTTGTCCTATTTGAGTCACATGCCCAATATGACTATTGTTTCGCCCTGTGATTACCTGGAATTCGAAAGGCTGATGGAATATGCCGTCTTTGAGCATATAGGGCCGATTGCCATAAGATATCCCAGAGGATGCGGCGTAAGGAAGCTGTACTCTTTTCAGCCCATATCACATGGAAAAGGCGTAAAGGTTCTTGAGGGTGGAGATATTACGGTAGCAGCTGTGGGAAATACTGTGGAAACTGCTCTGAAAGCTGCGGAACTGTCAAAAGCGTTTGGTATAAGCGTTGAAGTTCTGAATGCAAGATTCGTGAAGCCTGTTGATTTAGATATGATTGAAGCATCTGCAGCTAAAACCGGTAAAATAATTACGATGGAAGACAATATCATCAGCGGCGGATTTGGCAGCAGTATTCTTGAAGGGCTTTGCAGCAGAGGGGTAAATGCAAGGATAAAACTTCTTGGGTTTCCTGATATGCCGGTTTTACAGGGCTCAAGGAGCAGCCTGTTCAAGGAATACGGCTTGGATGCCGAATCTTTGGCTTGTGAAATCAGAAGCATGCTTGGCAGGTGATAACATTGGAAAAAGAAAGACTTGATATGCTGCTTGTAAAAAAAGGCTTGTTTCAAAGCAGAGAAAGAGCCAGAAGCTCAATTATGGCGGGTATTGTCAATGTCAATGGCAGCAGGGAGGACAAGCCCGGTTCACGTTTTGACGTGAATTGTGAAATAGATATAAAACAGAATATCAATCCGTATGTAAGCCGCGGAGGCTTGAAGCTGGAAAAGGCCATGTCGGCCTTCGGGATTAATCTCCAGGGCAAAACAGCAATGGACGTAGGAGCCTCTACCGGAGGATTTACAGACTGCATGCTGAAAAACGGAGCGGCCAGGGTGTTTGCTGTTGACGTAGGATACGGACAGCTTGCATGGGATATTAGAAACGATGAACGTGTGATAAATATGGAACGCACCAATATCAGGTATATAAAGCCTGAAAGCATATCTGCGTCACTTGATTTTGCATCGATCGACGTATCTTTCATTTCACTGAAAAAAGTCCTGCCTGTAGTTTACCAACTGCTGAATCCCGATGGAGAAGTGTTGTGCCTTATCAAGCCTCAGTTCGAAGCCGGACGCGAAAAGGTAGGAAAGCACGGAGTTGTGAAAGATATGGAAGTGCATCGGGAGGTTGTGGAGGGTATAATCAGCTTTTCACAAAAGACAGGGTTCAGTGTAAAAGGCCTTACGTATTCACCCATCAAAGGACCGGAAGGAAACATAGAATATCTTTTGCATCTGTCAAAGAGTGAGGCTCCGGCAAATCAAAATGATCTCGAAAACATGATAAATGATGTTATCGGCAAGTCTCACAGCGAATTGGATTGAAAGGCCAATTAATGTATACTTGAAAAATAAATAACGGTGACCTGCAGCTGATTCTGTACTAAAAATAGTACAGACGATGGTGTTGAGAGATGAAAAAATACTTATTAAATTCATTCGTTTTATGCTGTAATCTAGATATGGAGATGAATTGAATGCCTCATGGATTGCATTGAACGAAAATGGAGAAGTTATTAAAATTAAGGGATTGGAGTGAGAAATATGATAAGTCCCTCACCTATTTATGTGAAGCCTCTTGACGATTATAAACTTTTGATACATTTCGACAATGGAGAAGAAAAAATATTTGATGTCAAGCCATATTTAGCTGATAGTTATTTTGCTCCTCTTAAAAATATAACCCTTTTTAAGACGGTTAAGACAAATCAGCTAACCATTGAATGGAAAGGTGATATTGATATTTGCCCCGATGAGCTTTATTACAATTGTGTAGATGCTAATTAAGCAGCCTTTCTTTTGACCACCTTGTCATATTCATAAAAACAGAAAAAAATTGTACTTTTCCATTTATTCTTATATAATATTCCTTGTACGATATAAGTCCCGGGTGTACCGGGTACCCGCGATTTTCAGCGATTGCTGCAGTAAGCCTTTAAATACTGCGCCAGAGGTACGGATGAGAAGAATCGGAGTTATAACAAATCTGGAAAAGGATGTGGACCTGAAGCACACCAGGGAATTGGCAAATTGCATTATTTCCTTGGGCGGACAGGTCAAGCTGGCGTCGGAAACGGCGAGAATGATCGGAATGGGAGAGCCCTGTTTGGATGATGATGCTGTTATCGATTGTTCCGATATGGTTGTGTGTCTGGGCGGCGACGGTACATTTCTCAAGGCCGCCAGGAAAATCTACAAAAAGGACATACCCATCCTGGGCATAAACCTTGGCAATCTGGGCTTCCTTACAGAAATAGATAAAAACGCTGTTCATCACGCCATGGAGCATATTTTCAAGGGGAATTACCAGGTCGAGGAACGAATGATGCTTGAGGTGGAAATACATAAAACAGGATGTGACATTGTCATGGAAACAGCGTTGAATGACGCCGTTATTTCAAGAGGTTCCATATCAAGGATTCTGCATGTCAAGGCATATATCAACGACGTTTTTGTGGATTCCTTTCCGGGAGACGGGCTCATAGTATCCAGTCCCACCGGCTCCACAGCATATTCATTGTCGGCGGGGGGACCAATAGTGGAACCTGATACCGACTTAATCATAATTACTCCCATATGTCCGCATATACTTTACTCAAGATCTTTCATAACTAAAGCCGGAAGTACTGTCAAAGCAATCGTGGACGAGAATTTCCAGCATAACGCCATGGTTACCATAGACGGGCAGGAAGGTTATGAGATCAGAGGCGGGGATTTTGTTAAAGTTAGAAAATCATTACATGTAATAAAACTTGTAAGAATAAATTCCAGAGACTTTTTTAACATCCTCAGGAAAAAAATATATTACAGGGGAGAGAGCTTGAGAAAAGATGAAATACAACAGACACGCGAAAATACTTGAACTGATCGAAAGATATAATATCGAGACCCAGGAGGAGCTGGCGGACAAGCTGAAGGAAATAGGTCTGGATGTGACTCAGGCTACAATTTCCCGGGATATCAAGGAATTGAGGCTTATTAAGGTGATGAGCGGAGACGAACGTTACAGATACGCTCCGGTATCCCATACTGAAGGAAGTATTACCAACAGGCTGCTGACCATTTTTACCGAGTCTTTCATATCTTGCGATTATGCAAACAACATCGTAATTGTCAAGACCCTCCCGGGTATGGCTCAAGCTTCGGCGTCAGCAGTGGATTCATTGAAATGGACCGATATTGTCGGAACCATTGCAGGCGACGACACAATAATGGTCGTATGCAGAGCGGAAAAAATAGCGGAAGAGCTTGTAAACAAGCTCAACAGGATGATCAAATAGTACAATCTCGGGGGAGCCTATGCTTTTGCAGCTTGATATTCAAAATATAGCTTTGATAGATAAAGTCAATATTGAACCGGGCAAAGGCCTGAATATACTCACCGGTGAAACAGGTGCCGGCAAATCAATTATCATTGACTCCATAAACGCCATTTTGGGTGAGCGTGTATCACGGGATATCATAAGGACCGGAAAAGACAAAGCGCTTGTAGAAGCAGTGTTCCGGATTGACAATTCCAGATTTGCGGGGTTTTTTGAAGAAATGGGCTTGGAACCGGAAGAAGATGGCACATTAATCATTTCCCGGGAATTTAACACATCAGGCAAGAATCTTTGCAGAATCAATGGCAAAATGGCTACAGTCGGCATGCTTAAGACCTTTGGTGAAAGACTCATAGACATTCACGGCCAGTTTGACAACCAATCGCTTCTTAGAACCGAAAGCCATCTTGAATTGCTGGATTCATTTGCAGGCGTCGGGGTTTCGGATTTAAAGCAACGTTATACAGCGCTATTGAATGAATATAAGGATATAAAAGCTCATCTGAAAAGCCTTTCCGGTGACAAGGGTGATCGTGAAAGAAAAATTGACCTGCTTGGGTTCCAGGTAGAGGAAATCAAAAAAGCAAAGCTTAAGCCTGGCGAAGAGGAAGGCCTGAATAGACAAAGAACTTTGCTGGCAAGCTCCGAGAAAATCATCAATTCCCTGGCAAATGCTTATGAATTGCTATTTTCAGGAAATAATATCAAAAACTCTGTTTCCGACAATATGAGCGAAGCTTTAAATGAACTGCATACCATAGAAAAGCTGGATTTCCGGTATGAGGATATTTGTAAAAAGCTTCAGGATTTATCCTTCCAGCTTGAAGATGTGATAGAGGATATAAGAAAAGAGAGGGATAATACCGAGTATAATCCGGAACTCCTGGATGAAACAGAGGAACGCCTCGATCTGGTATTCAAACTTAAAAGAAAGTATGGGAATTCAATACAAAGCATTCTGGAATATTGTGTAAAGGCAGAAACTCAATTAAATGAGATAATGAAGAGTGAAGAAGTAATAGAAGAGCTTACAAAAAGGCTGAAGAAAGTAGATAAAGAGCTTTATGAAGTCGCCATTTCCCTGAATGCCGCAAGATGCAAAGCAGCAGAAACGCTGGAGGGAAAAATTGCAGGAGAATTGGAAGACCTTGAAATGAAAAGAGCCAAATTTAAGGCAGATATACATTTTGAAAGTTCACTCGATCAAAACGGGGAAAGAAAATATTACCTTAATGGGCTCGACCATATTGAATTTCTTATATCACCCAATGCCGGGGAACCACTGAAGCCACTATCAAAAATTGCATCAGGCGGAGAAATGTCAAGAATAATGCTGGCAATAAAAACGATTCTTGCCGATGTGGACAGGCTGCCGACTCTGATATTTGATGAAATTGATATGGGAATCAGCGGAAAAGCATCACAAAAGGTGGGAGAAAAGCTTTCCTTCATATCTCGGAAGCACCAGGTCATATGCGTTACTCATCTGGCGCAGATTGCCTGTATGGCTGACAGTCATTTTCTTATTGAGAAGTTTTCCGATGAGCATAGTACCAAAACCGTTGTCAAAAAGCTTGCCAACCATGAAATACGAAATGAAATTGCCCGTATTCTAGGAGGCGCGTCGTCTTCCGAAATTTCTAAAAAATATGCGGATGAAATGCTTATTAATGCAAAAGAACTAAAAAAAGCCTAGGAATATTTTTTATCCATATTTGCCTCCTGTTTCATTTATTTGTTTGAATAATTGCCCTTCCAAAAGGTTAACTTAACCTTCAGGAGGGCATAAAATGAGAAACTTGCGCTTATACAAGAAGATTCTTATTGTTTTGTTTGCATCTGTCACAATTTCAATTGGAGCAATATATTTAAGTGTTTTGTTTTCTATCCCTGATGAGTTGATTCTTATACAGGGTGAGGAATATAAATATGATTTCAAAAGTCCTTTTGTAATCAATATAAAGGCCGACCGGGAAGGAATTATCAAGGTAAACGGCGGTGAAATAAAATCAGCGGGAAATGATGTTCATTTTGAACGCCCCGTATCTTTCAGTACTGATAAAAATGGCAGTGTTAAGCTGGCAATGAAGCTGTTCGGCTTACTCCCGGTGAAAACAGTCAGAGTGGATATCGTCTCAAGCAAGGAGGTCGTTGCCTGCGGGAATACGGTAGGCGTAAAGCTTAATATAGATGGGATACTTGTTATCGGGATCTCGGAGGTGGAAACAGCAAATGGTCAGAAAGTACTCCCATCCAAGGATACAGGCGTCAGGCCGGGTTATGTCATAACAGAAGTAAACAACAACTTCGTGGATGATGTCGATGATCTTATCGACGAGATAGATAACAGTTCGGGGAATCCCATAAAAGTCAGGTACCGCTATGGTAATACGGTAGGTACGGCGTTGATGAAGCCTGTAAAAGCGGCCGATGATAACAGATACCATATAGGTTTATGGGTAAGGGACAGTACAGCCGGAATCGGAACATTGACGTTCTATGACCCGCAAACCGGATCTTTTGGCGCTCTTGGCCACGGTATAACAGACATTGATACCGGAACTCTCATGCCTGTAGAATCCGGTGAAATTCTGGAATCCAGCATCCTGGGCGTAAAAATAGGGAAATCCGGAGTACCGGGAGAACTGAAGGGTATCTTTGTTGAAGATACAAAACTGGGGGAAATATTTAAGAATACCGAGACCGGTATATATGGCAATCTATCAGATGAAGCCATTGGAAAAATTGCAGGCAGGGCTTATCCAATCGGACTAAGGTCTGAAATAAGGGAAGGACCTGCTGTAATTCTTTCCAATATTGATGGGAAGAATATAAATCAATATGACATTGAGATACAAAAAGTCTCAAAACAGAATACAAACGGTTCCAAGGGTATGATCATAAAAGTTACCGATCCTGAGCTTCTGAGTACCACCGGCGGAATCGTGCAAGGCATGTCAGGAAGCCCGATACTGCAAAACGGAAAAATAATCGGGGCGGTAACGCATGTATTAATTAATGATCCCACCAGAGGTTATGGAATTTTTATCGAAGCAATGCTTAAAAATATTACAGGAAATAATACGTTAAAATAAGGAAATTTTAAATCATTGCAATTATTTATAAAAATCATTGCTTTTTTATTAAAGTGCTGTAATTTAAAGGGTTTACCGGTTGGTAAATGATAATATAGATAGAACTATTTCCACCTATTACCATAATTTTGAAAAAACTACTTGATAATTTGTCGAATGGAAAATATAATGATTACATTATACAAAATGTTACAAATCAAAGAGGGGGGAAATGTCTTGATGGAAAAGAAAATACAGATTGTCATCGCAGATGACAATAAGGAATTCGGAGATATACTGTATGAATATCTGAGCAGCCAAACCGACATTGATGTAGTTGGTATTGCCCGGGACGGTGTTGAAGCCTGCGAGCTTATTTCGGCAAAAATGCCGGATATAGCCATATTGGATATAATCATGCCACATCTGGATGGATTAGGCGTCCTGGAAAAAATTAATTCAATCTCCATGAAGAAACGTCCGTTATTTATCATACTTTCTGCGGTGGGACAGGATAAGATAACCCAAAGAGCTCTGGCGCTTGGAGCGGAATATTATATTGTGAAGCCTTTTGATATGGATGTGCTTGTATCAAGGATACGCCAGCTTAAGGAAACCAATCAGTCGGCAGTCATAAGATCCGAATATTCCATAGACCTCAAGTCCATACGCCATATGCCCGTACAACGAGACCTTGAAGTTGAGGTCACAAATGTAATGCATGAGATTGGTGTTCCTGCGCATATTAAGGGTTATCAATATCTAAGGGATGCAATAATGATGGTAGTAAAAGATCTGGATATAATAAATTCCATTACGAAGCAATTATATCCGTCAATAGCCAGAGAATACAATACCACGCCCAGCAGAGTCGAAAGAGCCATCAGGCATGCCATAGAGGTTGCCTGGAGCAGGGGACAGGTGGAGGCTATCGACGCCTTGTTCGGATATACCGTCAGTAACGGAAAAGGCAAGCCGACAAATTCCGAATTTATAGCAATGGTGGCAGATAAACTAAGGCTGGAGATGAAAGCAAGCTAGAGTAAAAAAGGATGAACCGTCAGACGCGGTTCATCCTTTTTTTTAAACATTTTTCATTTAAACATTTTTTATTTTAACGTTCTGGTTAATAGCTTTTTAAAAACTCCTTTTTTATTTTTCTCTCTCCATGATCCCAGTGATTTGTCCACATCCAGAAAATGCCTTTCCATTTTTGCTTCCAACCTGCGCATGCCATTTTCCACACAAGCTCCAAGCTCCAGTTTACTTTTAGTGATTTCCTTGGATATGTGGTCTTTTGAAATGGATATTTCATTTGTCAATTCACTGGCAAGTTGTTCCTTAAATTCATTGAAGAATGCCCGGATATCCTTGATACCTCCATATTGTGACCCGGCCGGAACGATTTCCCCGGTATTTTCATTCGAAACAACCGGCGGCGGATCCCTGATTATATCGTCTGATTGTAAAATGTTTCTGATAGCCTTGATTTCAAGCCCTTCGCTTCTCATTGTTTTTATCTGGTACATGATATTGGCAAGGTCTGTAGTGTAATATCGCCTGCCCCTGCCATCCCTGGGCACATTAAGGCCAAATTCCTTTTCATAATACCTGAGGGCGTGGTCTGTAAGCTGAAGATTTCCGCTGAGTTCGGTTATTGAATATTTCTCCTTTAGTATCTCCATATGACATTCCTCCAATATTGAATAAACCAGGCTTTCTTGCCTGAACGTCAAGGAAGCGGCAGTAATCCCGAGTGGTTTGCTTCAATGACATGGTAGAAAACTTCATTCAATAATATGATAAAAAAAAGGGGTGCCGGCATGTATATAATAACATTGATGGAAAAATATGTAAATATAAAAACACTATTTCTTCAATATTTCCAGAGCATGGGATATATCGGAAGGAACAGGGGCGGAAAGTTCCAGAGTATTGCCATTGACAGGATGGATAAAGACCGTTTTTAGCGAATGAAGGGCTTGCCTGTCTATCGGCACGGATTCCACATGCCCGTCTTTTGTCTCCGGATGAGGATAAAGGGTATCGCCGACAAGCGGGTGGCCTATAGCCTGGCAATGCACCCTTATCTGATGTGTCCTGCCGGTTTCCAGAATAAATCTTACGTAATCCGAATTGTTCAAATGCTCCAGAACATGATATCTTGTCACGGAAGGCGCCCCGGATTGTGAAATGTGCCTAAGCATAATACTTTCAGGTTTTCTTCCGATAGGAAGGTCGATAATACCCGAATCATTCTTCATATTGCCGTAAACTATACCGACATACTCCTTGTAATAGGTATTTTCATGCATTTGCCTTATAAGTTTTTCCTGCACGTATTGATTCAAAGCGAAAATTATTATTCCGGAGGTGTTTCTGTCAAGACGGCTTACCGGTCTTATCCTGGTTTTTATTCCCTTGCCGAGAAGATAGTGCATGACGCCATTTGCCATGGTTCCTGTCAAATGATAGCTTGTTGGGTGGACTACCATATATGGCGGCTTGTTTATTGCTATAATACTGTCATCCTCATATATGACGTCCAGATCCATAGCCTCCGGATTTATTTCTTCACTTATGTCATCAAACTCAATATCTGCTTCGATGACGTCCCCTGTAAAAACAGACTCATTGATATGGACAGGCAGCGAATTGCACAGGATCCGGCCTGCATATTTAAGCTTTTTGACCAACCTTTCCGAAAGCAAAAGTTTGTTTTTTAAAATATATTTTACTGATCTGGAATCTTCCGCATTTGTAACTGTATAGGTAAGTTTCATATTTCAGCCTTTCTCAATGATACTAAACAATGTTACATCAGGAGAGCCGTAAAATCAAGTATGGGATGGTGTAGACAACTTTGGATCCATACTTTTATAAAATAAAGAAGGATTCTTCAATTCATTCAGAATGACAGAATGTGAAAAAGGCATTGAAATGCTTTACAGACTTGGATAGAATATATGGAGAGGCGGATTACTTATCTGCTTTGCCGTATTGTGGGTTCGATATCCGCACCTGTGGCTGCAAACAAACTTTAAGATACAATAAGATGATTAGATTAGAGGTACATAATGGATTTCTGGCTGCAAAGCTACGTAAAGAATGAATTCGGTATCAGCGAGGATATTATAAAAATCGTTGATTCTGCCGAAGCTGATATTGAAGAAACTATTAAAGGCATCGACTCCATCAGGGAGTATATCCAGTACATAGTAATAAAAGCCATGCAGGATAACAGGTTAAGCGATACACATTTTGCAGGTACGTCAGGATACGGCTATGACGATAGGGGCCGGGAAATTCTTGATTCCATATATGCAGACGTTTTCAAGGCTGAAGATGCTCTTGTCAGGCACCATATGGTAGCAGGGACACAGGCGATAGCAGTTTGCATGTACGGAAATCTGAGGCCCGGTGATGAGATCCTTTCTGTAACAGGAAAGCCATACGACACATTGGAGGAAGTAATCGGTGTCAGGGGCGAGGGCGCCGGCTCCCTGAGGGAGTTCGGAATATCCTACAGCCAGATGGAGCTTCTTAATAATGGCAGTATAGACCTGGATAAGCTCAGGGAAGCGATAAATGATAGGACAAGGATGGTTTTAATTCAGCGTTCAAGGGGCTATAGCTGGAGACCTTCCATAAAAACCGGGGAAATAAAAAGGGTAATTGAGAAAATTAAAGGAATTAAAGATGATATAATCGTACTTGTTGACAATTGCTACGGTGAATTTACCGAAGAACGGGAGCCAGTGGAAGCCGGAGCGGATCTGGTGGCGGGCTCCCTTATAAAAAACCCCGGGGGTGGATTGGCGCCTGCAGGGGGGTATATTGCCGGAAAGAAAGCATATGTGCAAAATGCCGCATACAGGCTGACAACTCCGGGGCTCGGCAAAAAAGTAGGAGCAAGCCTTGGAAACAACAGGCTTATGATGCAGGGGCTGTTCCTTGCACCGCATGTAGTTGCAGAAAGCCTCAAAGGTGCGATTTTCTGTGCTTCACTGATGCAGAAGCTGGGTTTTGAAACCTCGCCGCTGCCCCATGAAGCCCGCAGCGATATAATCCAGGCGATCAAATTCGGGAACCCCGACAGCATGATCGCTTTTTGCCAGGGTATACAAAAGGGCTCGCCGGTGGATGCATATGTTACACCCGAACCATGGGACATGCCAGGTTATGATTGCCCGGTAATCATGGCGGCAGGCGCGTTCATCCAGGGTTCATCAATCGAGCTTAGCGCGGATGCTCCCTTGAAACCGCCGTATACTGCCTATATGCAGGGCGGGCTTGTTTATGAA
>VEPD01000095.1 GCA_012027035.1 Ruminiclostridium sp.
ATAGAATAGGAGGATTATTTCGGATGAACGAAGTTTTAAAGAAAGTATTACCCAAATCATATACATTGAACACAATGGAAAAACCCATGCACTCAGGGGAAATATACCACCTGTGGGAGTGCCTTATAGCAGGTTTCCAATTAGTTGAGCTATTGGAAGCTTATTATATGAATACTGAAGACAAAAATATTCAAAAAATTCTATAGAGCTTTACTAATACTACTCAGCAAATAAGGATAAGCGAGCTTGAAAGTATTTTAAAGGCCGCAGGGTTTACAGTTCCCCCAAAACCTGCTTCCAAGGCGTTGCAGGGAAGCCCTGGAGTGGGTCAGGAAGTAACCTTGAGTGATGAGGAAGTTATAAAGGTACTATATAACTGGGTAACTGGGGTAATGAACCTTGATGTTAGAGGTATCGCAACAGTAACAACCAATAATAAAATACGCGGCATATTCAAAGACATAATAAACACTGACATGGAGTTCCACGAGCAATTGCTTACAATAGGAAAAGAAAGAAACGCCCTTGAAGTGGCACCCCCGGCGACTTCTGCACAAAGCAGCCTCTCAATGACAGAGGTTTCCTGGCTGTGGCTCCATATTGATACCTCTCAGACGGATATACTGCAGCTTGAGACCTTTATGAATAACACAAAAGACAAAGAGCTGTTAGGCGAAATCCAACATGAGTTAAGCAAAATATTTTATCCTCGATTGAAGCAAATAGAGGACTTATTGAAAAAAGAGGGCTTTACTGTTCCATCCCGTCCTGCGGACAGGTCACAGCAGCAGCCTGAGGGCAGAACTAACAAAATCGTATTGCAGGATAATGAAATCATCAGCTTTTTATATACATCAGCCGAAGTTTCAATGAACAATCACCTCAGGGCATTCTCTCATGCCTTCAGGGATGATATGCGAAAACTATTCAAGGATTTTCTGTTTATTGAAATAGAAAATCTGGAAAGGATATTGAAGCTTGCAATAAAACGGAACACTTTAGTCAAACCACCTTTCGTCACTTCAAAGCGTGGTTAATAAACACTTATGATTTGACAAGAAAATTTTCAGGAGGATAACCGGAATGAATAAGGTTTTTAAATTGATATTACCTAAGTCGTATACTTTAGACACTATGGAAAAGCCCATGCATGCAGGGGAGATTTATTACCTTTGGGAAGCTTTGACCGCCGGATATCAGGTAATTACCATAATCGAGAGTTATATGATGAATACCGAAGACAAAAAGCTTCATCTTTTACTACAGGGAATAACAAATGGTGTGAGGCTCCTAAGGACAAACAAGCTTGAACAGCTTTTAAAAGATGCAGGCTTTACTGTGCCTCCGCGTCCGGCTTCAAAAATACTGCAGGGAAAACCTGCTGTTGGTCAGGAAGTCAAGCTAAGTGATGAGGAAGTTATCAGGCTTACGTTTAATGTCGCGTCATCATTATTATTCATGGACGGCAGGGGATTAGGCACTATAACAACCAAAAAAAACCTTCGGGATGTCTTTATTGGTTTTCTGGATGATGATATCAAGGTGTATGAGTTGTTATTCAACCTTGGAAAAGAACGAAATGTATTTGACACGCCTCCGCCTGCCACATCTGCACCTAATAGCCTTAATATAACCGAACTTCACTGGTTGTGGTTTACAATGGACTTCAGGCATTCAAGCATACTTGAACTGGAGACGTTCATGAATAATACAAAAGACCAGGGCACATTGTTGGAAATCCAGCACGGTTTATATAATGTAGCCTTAAAGCAGATTGCTGAAACTGAAGATATTCTAAAAAGGGAGGGTTTTACCGTTCCTCCTCGTCCTGTAGACCGGACGGCACAACAGCCTGAAGGGGAAATCGGTGCAGTCAGATTGAGCGATTCGGAAATAGCCAAGGTATTAATATCTGCATGTCAACTGGCTATTAATAACCATATAAGGGCATTTGCCGGAGCAGATAGGGATGATATTAAAAAATTGTTTAAGCTATACATTCAAACTGAGATAGACAACCTTGAAAGGCTTTACAAACTGGCAATAAACCGCAACTTAATAGAGAAACCACCTTTTGTTAGCTCAAAACGCGGTTAATTAATTCACCGGAGGGCATTAGCGATATTTTTGGAAGGCGCATGAATGCTGTAAATTAATGTTTATTTCGCTGTAGTATTAGTTAGTTTTATATAATTAAAAATTCATACTGAAAAGTAGATTGAAGGTGGTAAAGGCAATCAGCAGCAAACTCAGGATGCCGGAAATCATAGCTACGTTCCGATCCGGCAGGGAAGCATCCTTTTTATTGAAGCTGTTCTTGCTTATGACGCTTTTAATATGATATATCTGTATTAAAATAAGCAGCGCTGCATTAATTTTAAGGAAAATGGATCTCAAATAGAAGGAGCAATAAACGAAAAACAGTATTAGAAAAAGGTTCTTTACTATATGAATACCGTTACCGAATTTTTTCATGTCAAGATTCAACAAGTCTTCGAATTCTTCTTCCGCTTCATCGTCTAAATCATCAACATCTTTCCTGGAATCCGCATCCAAAAAGCGGAGATAAATATTTCTAATGGAACTGACAATTATTATTACAGCCATTACTGCAAAAAAAATATAATGGTTTGTGGACAGAACCATTACCGGAATTATCAATAATATGAAAAGCATGAAAATTAAACCTTGAAGCTGCATTTAACCCCCTGATTGTGAAAAAGGTTTTATTCAATTATACACTATAAACCTGTTTTAAAGTACAAAATTATTGTGAATAAAGCAGGTCTATTTTTGTAATGCTATAAAAGAATAAAATAATAATATCATAATAAGGAGGATTTTTACATGTCAAAAACAATAGTGGGACTATTCGATAATCAAGCGTATGCCGAAAAAGCAGCAAGGCAGGTTAAGGAGCAGGGTCTTCGTACAGACGACATTTCCATTATAGCGAAGCAGGGAGATGAAAAACCGGACAGGACTACAGCTACAATGACTGCCGGCGGCAGGGCTGTGAACGACAATATTTCGGATGGCGTTGTTACCGGCGGAATACTTGGCGGGTTAGCCGGACTTTTAATAGGAGCAGGCAGTATGGTGATTCCGGGACTGGGTATAATTGCGGCTGCAGGACCTATAACCGGTCTTCTCTCAGGAACAGTGACCGGTGGGATAGTTGGCGGCCTTGTGGATCTAGGTATTCCTGAAAATAAAAGCCGGCAGTATGAGACAGATGTCAGGGCCGGAAAAATACTCTTCAGTATGAAAACAGACGACGATAAAGTGGATCGTATTGCGGCCATACTCAGAAATAATGGAGCAGCCAGTGTGGATACGTACTAACTAGAAACTAGAAACTAGAAACTGCATTACTCGGCCGGTGGATTGTCTGCGTCATCTACGCCGGTTTGGGGAGTTGAAGTAGGAGCTGGAGTTGCAGCAGGCATTTGGTCTGTTGCCTCCGGCTTTTTTGTCCCTCTCAGTATTTCTTCAGTGAGAGGTCTGTAGGTGCTTGTATGAAGCTTGGTTTCGCTAATGACTTTTCCGGATATTTTTATGGTCTTAAAAGTATCGACAACATATCCTTCCTTTCCTTCCTGCTTTACAGAGGTTTTTCCTTCAAGCATGGTAGGATTGTCAATATACTTTGTTGTAAATGGAATTCTTTTAAGTATCTCTTGTGATATGATAACCTTCTTTTCCGGATTTTCAATAGTTCCGATGAATTTAAAAAAGACATTATTATCTTTGTTAACCCCAGCTTCTATTTTTATTGGCCAATTGGTGGAATTCCTGAACCGGAAATCCGTTGTTCCGTAAGAGACTGTTGCATCCTGTCCATACGGCACGTAGCCTACGGTAAACATATGATTCCGACGCTCAATCACTTCAAGATCGGATTTTAGCACAGCCCCGTAAATTGTGGTAGACACCTGGCAGATACCGCCGCCAATACCGTCGATGACCTTTCCTGCGACGTATGTATGGGCCAGCTTGTATCCATCGGCTTCAGTTCTCGGCCCTACAACATCATTGAAGGAAAAAACCGCTCCGGGGATAAGAATTATGCCGTTGATCTTCGATGTGGCAAGCTTGATGTTTTCTCCCCTGTTTTTGTCATTTTCATTGGATGTAGAAAAATGTGTACTCATGTATGCAATCTGATCTTTAAAAACCATTTCATTTGCTTTTTCAGTAGTGATTTCCGGTAGAATGTATTGCACAGGCAAAACCATCTCTGTATTTTCGTTCTTTTCCAGATCAGCTACAATATCCTCCAATGCGGTTTTTTCAATTTTCATGCCGGTTATGTGAGGCTCTACGGATATATTTCCATCCAGAACCTTAAAGGCAGCATTTACAGGCTCCCTGTTCAATTGAGGAAATAGATCTTCAGCATCAAGCTTATTTGGCGGGGTAATAATTATCTCCACCTTTACCGTACCTCCCTTAAAAGAATTTATCATTTCATTCAATGTGGAGGTAAGGCTGTTCTTGTCGATATTTTCCCCGTGCCGTCCTGTACGGATGGTGACCTTGTCGTCCTGTATAAGGATTTCCGCTTCCTTAACTTCTATTAGAGTTTTTTTATGAAATTCCGAAATAAAATTATCGAGCTTACCCTTGTCATAAGATAAAGGCATATCGACATTGGCGCCCTTAAGTCCCGCGTTAAAAATAGCGTAAAGCCTTTTAAACATGTTGCCCGTCCGGCCCAGGGAGAAAGCGTCCTTAACGGCATTGTCCATAACATATGAAACATTGAGATCCGTATATGAAGCCTTTTCCACTATACGGCCTGAATCAAGGGTTATTTCCAGATCCTTGATTTTATCCTGAAACCGGGACTTTAAAGCCAGCGCCAACTCTACCTGTGCCATTCCGCCCGCATCCATGCCGTTTATATAAACACCTTTGTAAACCCGGTCATATTTTAGCGTCATATATATGAGTTGCGCACTTGTGGCAAGCATCAGCAAGCTAAATACAATAAGAGATATTATAATTATATTTTTCTTACCACGCTTACCGGTACTATTACCGGTACTATTCTGCAGTTCAGGTTGCATAAATCAACACTCCAAAGTAAATAAGGGTATAATTGAATAACGTCATCAGTCCCCCACCTCTTAGGTGGCGGGATTCAGATTGAAAAAGCTGTCAGTGGCGGGTAGCAATCCTCCACTGACGTTGTTCAA